>NZ_JAQMSE010000082.1:0-5773 GCF_028330045.1 Aphanizomenon sp. CS-733/32 | reverse complement strand
TCCAAATGTGGTTTTAGTGTGTCTCGTAATAAGTTAATCTGGTTCATAGGGGTTTCTTTGATTGTGTGGTAACTTTCTATGAAACCCTTTCTCTGTTTCCTTTGCAAGCTTTTTCTCTATTTTTTGTCCTGTACAGAGAAACAAAATATTGACCCATTAATTGCACTTGATGAAGCAGTATTTAATCAAACAGGAAATCATTTGGATGAAAGTCAGAAAATCATCTTAGCAGGAACATTAGAAAATCTAAATTATAAAGACATTGCCGCTTTAGGTAATCATAATCAAGGAACTATAAAGTCAACTGCTTCCAAATTATGGAAAATATTAACAAAAGTAATTGGTGAAAAAGTCACCAAAACAAACTTTAAAACCGTAATTAATCAATGGGTTGTGCGTTCTGAACTCATTATCAACCGTCATCCTGGGCAAGCACAGCAGTTTATAGAAGACTTGGGAAACGGCATTAAATTAGAAATGGTAGCCATCCCTGGAGGAACTTTCATCATGGGTTCACCAGAAAATGAGCTAAAACGCTCAGAAGATGAGAGTCCCCAGCATGAAGTTACAGTGCAACCGTTTTTATTGGGTAAATATCCCATTACCCAAGCACAATGGCAAGCGGTAGCGGCTTTACCCCAAGTCAACCAAGAATTAAAACCAAACCCATCTAGTTTTAAAGGAGATGGTTCGACTTCGCTCACCAACCATCGCCCTGTAGAATCGGTTTCTTGGCATGATGCGGTGGAATTTTGTGCTAGATTATCAAACTACACAAAAAGACTCTATAGACTGCCCAGTGAAGCGGAATGGGAATATGCTTGTCGTGCTGGAACTAATACACCATTTCATTTTGGCGAGACAATTACCACAGATTTAGCTAATTATGATGGTAACTTCACTTATGGTAATGGAACAAAAGGAGTTGATAGAGGAGAAACAACAGAAGTAGGAAGTTTTAAAATAGCTAATGAATTTGGATTATATGATATGCACGGCAATGTGTGGGAATGGTGTCAAGATGATTGGCATAATAGTTATGAAGGTGCGCCTACTGATAGTAGCGCGTGGATAAGCGACGAGTCTAATAGTGACAAAAAGTTGCTGCGCGGCGGTTCTTGGTACAACAATCCTGAGCATTGCCGTTCGGCCTATCGTGGCTGTGTTGATGCGGGCTTCGACAACTTCATCAACGGGTTTCGTGTTGTGTGTGGTGCTGCGTGGACTCTGTAGCTTTTTATACTCTTGCTCTTTTGCCCTTTACCCTTCTTTCCTTTACCCTGCGAGCGAAGCGAGCTTTTAAAAATTTTTTTGGAAATTTGACCCTTTTTTAATTAAATTTGATTAGATATGAACGAATTACCAATAATTCAAAAAACTTATGATTTAATTAAGTGGTATGTGCCAATTCTTAACCGTTTGCCACAGAATCATAAATTTATGTTAGGTAATAGGATAATTACTGGATTATATGATTTATTAGATGGTTTAATTATTGCTAAATATGCTGCTGATAAACTAGAGCAATTACAATCTTTAAATAGTAAAATTGATATCTTACGTCATCAAACCCGGTTGTTATTAGATTTTGAACTAATCAAAGTACAACGCTACGAATATGTGACACAATTAATCAATGATATTGGTACAGATTTAGGAGCATGGATTAAACAACAACGTAAACGGCAAACATCATCATGAAACGATATGGTAATCTTTGGTCACAAATCACAGATTTTGAGAATCTATTAACAGCAGCTAGACAAGCTCAAAAAGGTAAGCGATTTCGAGAGAATGTTTTAGAATTTAATTATCATTTAGAATCAGAATTAGCACAGATTAAAAACGAATTAGAAACTAAAAATTATCAACCAGGAGAATATCACACTTTTCAAATAGTAGAACCTAAACGACGGATGATTTCTGCTGCACCTTATCGAGATAGAGTGGTTCATCATGCGTTGTGTAATATTATAACTCCAATTTTTGAAAAAACATTTATTCATGATTCCTATGCTAATCGGGTAGGTTTTGGTACTCATCGCGCTTTACGTAGATTTACAAAATTTGCTCGTTCCAGTCGTTATGTTCTACAATGTGATATTTGTAAATATTTTCCTAGCATTGATCACGAAATTCTTAAATCTCTGTTGCGTCGGAAGTTGAAATGTCAAGAAACATTATGGTTGGCTGATATTATTATTGATAATAGCAACGAACAAGAAGCTATTTTAAATCATTTTCCTGGGGATGATTTATTTACACCATTACAAAGAAGACGAGGTTTACCAATTGGCAATCTCACCAGTCAATTCTTTGCTAATATTTATTTGAATGGTTTTGATCATTTTATTAAAGAAGATTTACAAGCTAAAAAATATGTTCGCTATGTAGATGATTTTGCTTTATTTGCAGATGACAAAGAATTTTTAGTTGATGCAAGAGAAGCAATAGAAAATTATTTAGCATTGGAGATGGGACAGGCAACCCCGGATGCTGCGCGGCGGTTCTTGGAACAACAATCCTGAAAATTGCCGTTCGGCCTATCGTAACTATAATGATGCGGGCTTCGACAACAACAACAACGGTTTTCGTGTTGTGTGTGGTGCTGCGTGCGCTCTTTTATTCCAGAACTGGCGGATGGGAATTCGTCGGGCGCGTATAAAAAGAGTCCAGATCTGTTCCAGTGATGTCAGCAACGGCATCCGAAAATCAAACTCGGTGGAGTAGCTTAGTAAGCTTGCTGAAAAGTTGCTTCACCGATATAAAAAAGCTAATATTTATGATTCTGACAAAAAATCATGCCGAAAACTATTATTAAACGTTATAAAAAAACGGCTAACTACTTTACCGAAGATTTGGGAAATGGCATTGAATTAGAAATTGAATTAGAAATGGTGCTAATTCCTGGTGGTAGTTTTACTATGGGTTCACAAAAAGAAGAAGAAGGAAGTTCAGACAATGAAAGACCTCAACATCAAGTTACCATTAAACCTTTTTGCTTTGGTAAATATCCTGTAACCCAAGCACAATGGCAAGTAGTAGTCGCTTTACCCCAAGTCAACCAAGAACTAAAACAAGACCCATCTAGGTTTAAAGGAGCAAATCGCCCTGTAGAATCGGTTTCTTGGCATGATGCGGTAGAGTTTTGTAACCGACTATCAAATCATACTCAAAGACCCTATAGACTGCCTAGTGAAGCGGAATGGGAATATGCCTGTCGTGCCGGAACTACCACACCATTTCATTTTGGGGAGACAGTTACCACAGATTTAGCTAATTATCATGGTAACTATACCTATGGTAATGGAGTTAAAGGAAGTTATCGAAAAGAAACAACAGAAGTAGGCAGTTTTGAAATAGCTAATCAGTTTGGATTATATGATATGCACGGCAATGTGTGGGAATGGTGTCAGGATGATTGGCACAGTAGTTATGAAGGTGCGCCTACAGATGGCAGCGCGTATATAAGCAATAAGACTAAAAGTGACAAGGTGCTGCGCGGCGGTTCTTGGCGCTTCAGTCCTGCTAATTGCCGTTCGGCCTATCGTTTCTATAGTGATGCGGGCTTCGACTTCATCATCAACGGTTTTCGTGTTGTGTGTGGTGCTGCGTGGACTCTGTAGCCCTTTATACTCTTGCTCTTTTGCCCTTTTCCCTTCTTGCCTTTACCCTTGCAAGCGTAGTGAAACGGAGCGATCTTAAAAATTTTTTAGCTTAAACAGTAGAAGCCTCTCACCTACCCGATAGGGAGGTGATGAGATGAATACGCGTGAGCAAACCCTAAATAAGAATAGCTTTTAGTCCTACCTTCCGCACCCTAAACTGTCACACAACGAAATTGGTCGTTTGGAGATTTGGTTTTAGCGAACTGCTTGCAGCAGCACTTCGCTATCGCCTACCAATATTTCTTGGTTTTGGTACAAAATACAACATTAAATGGGGATAAAAATCAGAAAAAACCGATTGTGACACCGGGGGGTGCGGAATGTGGGTTTAATTCCTGATTCAGACAATAAAAAACCCGCTACAGGAGTCCTATAACGGGTAAAGTTATTAATTGCAGTTATGGTTAATCTTCGGATACAGAACTTATACCATCCATTCCAAAACAGCTTCATCTTTAGTATTAGTATGACGAGAAGGTGTTTCGCGCTCAAACTTCATGTGAATAGAACGGGTTTGTTCACCATCAGCAGCAACAGCTAAAATTGGGTAGTCAATTAAACCATCTTGGAAAGACATTTGGAAGCGGAATGTACCATCCGAATTAAGTTTAATGGGACGACCACCAATGGTTACAGTTGCATCAGGTTCGGTTGCACCGTAAACAATCAATTCAGCATCAGCAACCAACCAGAATTTGCGAGGACGCACAGGAACAGCAGAAGCAGAGAAACCGGACATTCCCACACCGGACATAGTTAAACCAGATACGGTAGGAATAGCCCACATACCTACACCAGATGGGAAAACGTAGGAACTGAGAGCTTGTTCGGGAGCCGCAGAACCGGGGACGTGCTGCATAGAACCGAATATAGAACCTGCCACCCGTTGAGCTTCAGCGGACTCTGCTAGATCAAAGATTTGTTCGTAGATGGGATTTCCACCACCGGCGGCCGCAGTAGCAGTTGGTAATTTCTTGGATGGGGGAACTAATTCGTAGAAGGTCTTACCACGGAGGTCTTCTTCAAAGTCTACGCTGATGAAGACATCTTCAATCCAATCGGAAGGGTAGACGGGGGGAATATGCACTCTCGCGGAACGCGCTAATACTAACCAACCACCATCAGCGGTGCGATAACCGACATCTATCACATAATCGCGATCGCTCACGGGAATTGGCAAATACCATTCTCTCGCTAGTTCATCAGCAGGGTATTCTTGAATACTGTGGGGACTTTGATAATCTAAATCAACATCAGTGACATCATAAATCCGCAAAGCTAGGGTTTGTCCACCTTGACGACGCAGGGCTTCTTTATGGTCGTTAGGAATATCCCAGTAAGTGTAAGCCCATTGAGGATCACGAGGTAACAGCACAATCCGACTGTCACCGTAACCAGCAGGTAAATCTGCTAGTGCTTCATCAACATCAGCGAGAGAACCACCAGTCCGATCTTCTTGACCTAACTCAAACTTTGCTGCTTCCACGGTTTCTTGTGCCTCCAGATTAGGGGATGAACTGAGCGAGAATTTACTATTTTGAACGTCTTCAATTGATGCTAATAACTGCGATTTCCGCATTCTGCTATAGCGAGATATACAGTATTCACTGGCAACTTTGCGTAATTGCCGTAGGGTCATCTCTTCTAGCGGTGGGCGTTCTTTTGCCATTGATTTGGACTCCAGTAGTTTGAAAGGTAAATTATTGTTTCCGGGTTAAAAAAGTTTGATGAAATATCATCTACCCAGATTTTTTTATTCCTGACTCCTGGTTTTGCCCCAGTTCTAAATTTGCTTACTGTTTGTTTTTTATTTAAGATACCAACTCATGGAAATTCCTGGTTATGCCGTTGTTTTGCATTTATTGAGGATTGCAAAGAGTTGTTAAGTAAATATTAACCAGTAAAACTATCTAGGGATCAAGGGGTCTAAAGATAGGTTTTACTATATTTCACGTATTTATCAGCCCTGCGGGGATCAATATGTCATGAAATCTTAACATAGCGATCTCAAGCAGGGGATTAGTGTCAAAGTTTGATGACATTGAGTCTGGAGTCTGGAGTCTGGAGTCTGGAGTCTGGAGTCTGGATGAAGAAAGAAATTTTTT
>NZ_JAQMSE010000081.1:0-5896 GCF_028330045.1 Aphanizomenon sp. CS-733/32 | reverse complement strand
GGCAAGAGGCAAGAGGCAAGGGGCAAGGGGCAAGGGCAAGAGGCAAGAGGCAAGGGCAAGGGGCAACTGACCACTGACCACTAGCAAATATTCTCAATAAGCGGTGATTGTTGCAAATCAAGCCAAATATTTGTTATATTCTCAATTAATGAGCTTTGTTGAGAAAATTTACTATGACTGTCTACACAACTGGTTCACTTAAAGCAGAACTAAACGACCGTGGCTGGCGTTTAACTCCACAACGCGAAACAATTTTACATATTTTTCAGGAACTCCCGCAAGGTGAACATTTAAGTGCAGAGGACCTATATCATCGTTTAGAAACTGATGGTGAAGGGATTAGTCTATCAACTATTTATCGCACCTTAAAGTTAATGGCGAGAATGGGGATTTTGCGGGAGTTGGAATTAGGTGAAGGGCATAAACATTATGAAATTAATCAACCTTATCCCCATCACCACCATCACCTCATTTGTGTTCGCTGTAATTCGACTATTGAGTTTAAGAATGACTCAGTTTTAAAGATTGGCGGAAAAACAGCACAAAAAGAGGGTTTCCATTTATTAGACTGTCAAATGACAATCCATGCCGTGTGTCCTAAGTGTCAAAGAGCGTTGATGCCACTTTAGGAATTAAGACAAGAGGCAATAGGCAATAGGCATTTAGGAATTAAGATAAGAGGCAATAGGCAAGAGTAATTAAAAATTACTAGTACAGCAAGCACGGCGTAAATAAACCGACCATTTCCAAAAGCCAAAAAGCCTATGCAGTCTTAATTTTGACTTTTGACCTTTGACTTCTGCGAAGCGGTACTAGCCCAAAATTTGGAGGATGAATCAAGTTGTGGGGAATCTGATGATATTGAGAAAGCGGGAATTAAAAACTTCCGCTTTTAATATACCGATACGCACTTGCATGAGATACAGAATTTACAGTAAAAGCTATCTGGCAAGAACCTGAGTTCGACATAAGATAATTTTTGGAAAACTGCCCCAAATATGAGTCTCAAACCCTGATGATCTCGTTGAAGAAATCATAACTCTGTTCGCGTAGCGTCTCCGAAGGAGAAACTCCTAACACCGAACTCAGGTTATAACCAAATCACCAACCGTCCCATATAACAACTAACCAAAGCCCAAATCACCAAAGTACGACTCACGAAGATGTGGGAGAAGGATGAGATTTTGTAATTGGCATCGAATAAGATTTTGGTAGTTTTAAATCAGCAAATTCACAGATAGAATTAAAAGCACAAAAACGGCAATGGTTTCCGGGATTTGGGGGAAATATTTGACTGAAGTTGCTATTTTTAGCTTCATATTGTTGCAAATCTTCCTGATGTTGATGGGCAATATTTGCTAACTCAGATTCTAAGGCTTTAAACTCACTATTACTAATAGTAATTAATTCCGACTTTTTGCCAACTTCCAAATTGTAAAAAGAGGCAACTGCGGGTTTGCCAGGATAAAGATAACGGGCTGCCAGTAAATAAACTAGTGCTTGTCTGTGGTCAAAGGCAGATCTACCCGTTTTAAAATCTAAAATATGTAAGGTGCTATCAGACTCAATAAATATACAGTCCATAGCGGCATATAACCGAAAGCAATAATCTTGTTTTTCAATCACAATTGGTTTGGGGAAACCTTCATCACCGGAAGTTAATTCCAGAATCCGCTTACCCAATAATAAAGGGGCATTTTGATATTTTCTTAAAATTTGTAATACCCGATATTTAACTGTTTCATGAGTCTGACTTAATCCCAATAACCTCGCTACTTTTTCCACGCCATCAACTTGAGTTAACCAATGCAGATGACGGTGAAACTCATACACACCTTTTTGGGCAAGAATGCCAATGCGCTGGGGTGGAGTAGCTGTTACCAACAAAGACCTGACCTTTGGTTCATGCTGTCGCGCTTTAATAAATCCTCTTCTCATTTGGCAATGCCAATGTTCCTGTCCCCGGCTGGGGGCAAATAAAGACCAAAGGTGGTAACTAACAAAGGGTCTATCGGGGGTTGACATTGCTCATGTAGAGTGAGAGAAATTACCTTGGGGATACTTGCGGCTTAGTGGCTGTTCCACAGCTTTGCGGGATGCTTCCTAATAGTAAATAGCAATAATCATGCACGGGAGAGAGTGGCAATATGAGTAACCCTAGCAATTCCGGTAAGATAAAGTTTGGGACTGATGGATGGCGCGGAATTATTGCCGATGATTTTACTTTTCCTAATGTACGGAAAGTAACGAGAGCGATCGCTAGTTATCTGGAAACCGCCTATAGTAAAGACAAACCTGTTTTAATTGCCTACGATACACGGTTTTTAGCTGACGAGTTCGCCCAGGCATCTGCCGCAGTTTTGGCGGATTTGGGCTGGAATGTGAAAATTACTGATCGGGATTGTCCCACCCCAGTAATTGCCTACAATGCCCGTTTGCTCAATTCCGCAGGGGCTTTGATGTTTACTGCCAGTCATAATCCTGCACCCTATTGTGGGATTAAATATATTCCCGATTATGCAGGTCCTGCAACTCCAGAAATTACTGATACTATTGTCGCCAACATAGAAACAGCATCGGAGGAGTTACCCGGAAGTAACCCATCTGGAACAATTTCTACTTTTGATCCAAAGCCCGATTATCTGAATTTTATCTACACCTTGTTGGATGTGGAAAAAATTAAAAGTGCGAATTTAAAGGTCAAATATGATGCCCTTTATTCTACCTCACGGGGATATTTAGATGAAGTCTTGCAACACTGTGGTTGTCAATTAGAAAGTTTCCACGATTGGCGAGATGTCCTATTTGGCGGTGGTATGCCTGAACCCAAAGGGGAACAGTTAGTTGAGTTGGTGGCGGCCGTGAGGGCTGATCATGCAGATTTGGGTTTGGCTACCGATGGTGATAGCGATCGCTTTGGTATTGTTGATGAACAAGGTAATGTCCTTACTCCCAATACAGTGCTGTTAGTTCTAGCACGGCATTTGATTAAAAACAAGGGTAAGAGCGGTGCAATTGTTAGGACTGTGGCAACTACGCATTTATTAGATAATTTTGCTGCTAAGTATGGCTTGCAAATTTATGAAACTGCGGTGGGTTTTAAATACATTGGCGAGAAAATGCGAGAAACTGCTGTTTTGATTGGTGGGGAAGAATCCGGTGGTTTAAGTATCATTGGCCATATTCCCGAAAAAGATGGGGTTTTAGCAGATATGCTAGTAGCTGAGGCGATCGCTTATGAAGGCAAGCCTTTAAGTCAGTTGGTACAGGAAGCTATAGCTGAAGCTGATGGACCGTTGTATAACAATCGCTTGGATTTACACCTCACGGAAGATCACAAAGTCGCAGTGATTGATTCCTACACCCAAAATCCGCCCTCAGAAGTGGCAGGAATTCCGGTGAAAGAGGTGGGCAGGAAAGATGGTATTAAACTGTATTTAGAAGAGGGTAGCTGGGTGTTACTGCGTCCTTCTGGAACAGAACCTTTGGTGAGAGTGTACATGGAAACCAACTCACCGGAAAAACTTAGTCAGATTGCTAAATTCATGGCAGGTGAAATTGCTAAGTTAGCTTAGTTTATAGCAGGGAGCAGGAGTCACCGAATCAGGAGAAAGAATAAAATTCGCTCCCTGTTCCCTTGTCATAACAATAATTTTTAATGTCCACCTATAGGACTCCGGTTTGATTCTGTGAATTTTCCTGCGTAGGAAGGCAAAAGGCAAGAGGATTTCAGAATATGAAGGTGTACTTTAAAATTCACTTTACGTATTTTAAATTGAAATAATCATCGTGAAAATGAGGTTAATTATGTCGAAAATTCTAGTTATTGACGATGAGGAATCAGGACGAGATAATTTATTAGATATACTAGAAGCTGAGAATTTTGAAACTGTTACGGCTGCTAATGGTAAAATAGGCTTGGAGGTTGCTAGGTTAGAAGTTCCAGATTTAATTCTGTGTAATATAGTGATGCCAGAATTAGACGGTTATGGCGTGTTAAAAGCGTTGCGTCAGGAGCCATTAACATCAACTATTCCTTTTATTTTTTTGACTGCTAATACGGACAAATCCGATTTTCGTCAGGGGATAAATGTGGGTGCAGATGATTATCTAAATAAGCCTTTTACGAGGGATGAATTATTAAGTGCTATTCTGAATAAGTTAGAAAAATATGCAAACCTAAAGCAAAACTGGTTGGTTGGTACTCATAAATTAACACCAAGAATGCAGTTAGTTTTAAATAATTTAACTCTAGCAATAAAAGAGAATAATTTTGATGGTTTTGAAGTTCATTATCAACCAATTGTTGATATCAATACTGGGAGAATTACTTCCGCAGAAAGCTTGTTGCGATGGCAAAGTCCCGAACTGGGAAGAGTTGCACCACGGGAATTTATTCTTTTAGCAGAGTCTAATGGCTTAATTATTGATATTGGTAATTGGGTGTTAAAAACCGTTTGCCAACAAATGCAAGTTTGGCAAGATATTGGCATTCATGACTTAACGATAGCGGTGAATCTGTCACCTTTGGAATTTAACCAGCTAGATTTAATTCCCAAGGTTATCCACTTGATATCTAGCCATAATATTCAATCAAATTTTCTAGAGCTTGAATTAACCGAAAGCATGATTATGGAAGATATGAATGTGGCTATAACTGCTATGGAAAAATTACGCTCTTTAGGGATAAAAATTACCATTGATGATTTTGGAGTGAGTAATAATTCATTAATGTATCTTAAACAGTTGCCAATGGATACACTCAAAATTGATCGTGACTTTATTCAAAATATTAATGATGATTACCGCAAAGCAGCAATTACCAAAAGCTTGATTCAATTAGGACATGATTTGAATCTGAAAATTATTTCTAAAGGGGTAGAAACTGAGCCAGAATTGGCATTTCTACGAGAAAATAACTGTGATGCAATCCAAGGTTTTATATATAGTCCAGCATTACCTGCGTTAGAATTTCAAAAGCTGTTATTCACGAATAAGTTTTTTTCTATTTAGGGTTTACTTAACGAACCACTCCAGACACAGAGCGATCGCATCCCAACTAATATCCTAAACGGCGAACTGCTTGCAGCAGCGCTTCGCTATCGCTCACAACTACCCCAATTTTAAGTGATAGCACCCCAATATCCCCAAACAGCGATCAATCTCTTTTAGTAGACATCATCATGAGAACCTATGTTTAAAATTCCATAGAGAAAATAATCCGACAGTCATATCCACAGGAACAAGCACGTAAACCATCAAACTCACCTTTTAGCTGATGAGTAGCAAGGTCAGCGGCAAATAAATCTGTTTCCATTTGCTGTAATGTTTCCTCAATACGTGCTTGTAAATTCTGATCATGTTTGATAAATTTTCGCCTCATATCGCTTGAAGCGAGAAGTAAGAACCAGTTTTCTGATTATGTTTCATTAGTATTTAAGTAAGTTCTTAACTCAGCGATCGCTTCAATTGCGGTTTGAGGTTTAAGATTACCAGTTCTAAATTCAGCTAGTGCTTCCTGTGATGAACTTGCTAATTCTTTTCGTCGCATATCAGCTATTCGACGTTGTAGGATACTAATTAGTAGTTCTTGTTGATCAACTGATAGCTCAGTCACTAGATTGAGAACTTCTTCAGGATTTTTTGTCTGAATCAGGATGTCCAGGATTTAAGGATGTACAGGATGTAATTGCTCATTTGTTTGTTGGTGGTTAATGTTGTAATTGTCTGATAGCGTAGCGTGGCGTTAGCCATATCAGAATAAACAGTTTGCTGATCGCGTTAGATGGCGGAGAGAAAATAACTGGTTGCGTTACTCAGACCTTACCTTCAATATTAATGCACCAAGAGGACATTTACCAAATACACCTCCAGAATATACTAGCGTTAGTTTTCG
>NZ_JAQMSE010000002.1:0-7127 GCF_028330045.1 Aphanizomenon sp. CS-733/32 | reverse complement strand
TACTGGTAATCATAGCTATAATAGTTTGCGATAAACCAGTACCAATATTGTTAGATTGAACAACTAAAGCAGGACGACGTTTAGCAGTTTTTAAGTTTGAGTCTGGGAACAAAACCAGCACTACTGAACCACGATTATAAGCCATCGTAAACTTCCATCTCTGGTTGTTCCCAATCTTGTGCAAAACATTGTAATCTAGCTCTTAATTTTGCGGCTTGTTCTTCATTAATTCCGCGAGATGACAAATCTACGGAAGCGTTGGTATCGAGAAAAGTTACAATTACTCGCGCTGTATTTATGCCTGTTGGCGTTTCGATTAGCTCAATTTTCCCGTCTTTGTAAATGCCTTCGATTGACTGTAACATTAGTTTAATTTTTGGGGTAAACTACTTTTGAAACTATGCTTTTGGTAGTAACATAATTATTATATAATATTTTTGATGTTTAGTGTGATTTTTGTACAAAACAAATGTGATTTTTAATAAAATAAAATGACTCGACAATCCCATGATCAATTCGCCAAAGAATATCTAGAGGAATTATTAACACCTTTAGGAACAATTAAAAAAAGCGAAAAGGTTAAAAGTGAAATTCAAGAAATTGATGTTTGGTTTGAACCATTTCCTTCTAACACTCAGGAAAATCTACCTTTAGGTTTATTAGGGAAGATGGCAAAAACTCAATGTTTATTTGAGCCTTTTCGCAATCCACCATCGGAAATAGAAATTCGTAGTTGTTTACTTAAATTATATGCTGTTCATGGTGATGTAGTTAGGAAAGCAAAACGCGAAAACAGAAATATTGCTGAATCAGAATTACCGATTTTATGGATTTTAACACCAACTTTTTCAGATCGGATGATTGCGGGTTTAGGTGCAAATGAAATTGTAGAAGATTGGGTTCAAGGTGTTTATTTTCTACCGAATATATTGAAAACAGCAATAGTTGTAATTCATCAATTACCAGAAAATGAAGATACGTTATGGTTGAGAGTTTTGGGGAAAGGAGGAACACAAAAAAGAGCAGTAGAGGAGTTAACTGAATTACCGGAAAATAACCCTTTTCGAGAGAATTTGTTAGAAATTCTAGCGGACTGGCGCAAGAATTTAGAATTGAGAGATAATTTAAGTAGGGAAGAAGAGGAAGTAATTATGAACTTATCACCGGCTTATTTACAACAAATAGAAGACTGGAAGCAAGAAGGAAAGCAAGAAGGACAACTTTTGTTGATAACTTCTCTTCTGGAAGGTCGTTTTGGTAGTTTGGATGCTGAGTTGAGTGCGATAGCGAAGCGCACCGAAGGTATCGCTTGCAGGATGATTTTGGGAGTGCGATCGCTTATAGGATGATTTTGAGGAGTACGATAGCGAAGCGCACCGAAGGTATCGCTTTGAGATAAAGTAATTATTTACCGATTATTACTAATTTCCACAATCATTTCTCCTTGCCGTAATTGTTCCAAAGCATCAGGTAAAGTAATTGTCAGAAGTTGACGCAGATTGCGATTCGTCACATTTCCACAAGTTAACCAAAGGATTTGAGGAGGTATTCCTAACCGACAAACCAAATCAACAAAATCACTGTCTTTCGTCATGATTATGACATTAGCGATTTTTGCAGATTCAAAAATTTCGATATCTTTAGCATCACGTAAACCAATATCTCTTAATGAAAATGCTTCTATAGCAAAAGTATCTGTTACCCAAATTGCCAATGTTGGTGGTAACTGTGCATCAATCCAAATTTTCATGCTGTCAACCGCACAAAATCAGTCCGTCGTGCAGCAAACACAAGACAAGCTTGGATATCTTCCGGTTCTAAATCAGGAAAGTCTTCTAAAATTTCGCTAATGCTGACATTTTCTGCTAACATTTCTAAAATGTCGCTAACTCTAATTCTCATTCCGCGAATGCAAGGACGACCCCCACATTGACCAGGTATTTGTGTAATACGAGTTAATAATTCGTTCATTGAGTTAATTAGTGATTTTCATAAAGAATATTGTACCATTATTTTTGATATAATGAAATGACTCGACAATCTCATGACCAATTCCCTAAAGAATATCTAGAGGAATTATTAACACCTTTAGGAACAATTAAAAAAAGTGAAAAGGTTAAAAGTGAAGTTCAAGAAATTGATGTTTGGTTTGAACCATTTCCTTCTAACATTCAGGAAAATCTACCTTTAGGTTTATTAGGTAAGATGGCAAAAACTCAATGTTTATTTGAGCCTTTTCGTAATCCACCATCGGAAATAGAAATTCGCAGTTGTTCACTTAAATTATATGCCGTTCATGGTGATGTAGTTAGGAAAGCAAAACGCGAAAATAGAAATATTGCTGAATCAGAATTACCGATTTTATGGATTTTAACACCAACTTTTTCAGATCGGATGATTGCGGGTTTAGGTGCAAATGAAATTGTAGAAGATTGGGTTCAAGGTGTTTATTTTCTGCCGAATATTCTGAAAAAAGCAATAGTTGTGATTCATCAATTACCAGAAAATGAGGATACATTATGGTTGAGAGTTTTGGGGAAAGGAGGAACACAAAAAAGAGCAGTAGAGGAGTTAACTGAATTACCGGAAAATAACCCTTTTCGAGAGAATTTGTTAGAAATTTTAGCGGAATGGCGCAAGAATTTAGAATTGAGAGATAATTTAAGTAGGGAAGAAGAGGAAGTAATTATGAACTTATCACCGGCTTATTTACAACAACGGGAAGAGTGGAAACAAGAAGCCAGGGAGGAAGGAAAGCAAGAAGAAAGAGAAGAAGGAAAAGAGGAAGAAAGATTTTCTTTGATAACTTCTCTTCTGGAAGGGCGTTTTGGTAGTTTGGATGCTGAGTTATCTGGTTTGGTGGAAAAGATTGCTAATATTCCTATTTCTGAACGCACTCAGTTACTTCTTTCTTTGGGTAATTTATCCCGTGAGGAGTTGTTACAAAGATTGAGTAATGAGAAAGTTTAGGTTAGTATATTCTTTAGCAGTTTGAGGAGATTTCCCAAACTGCTGATGCTGTAAGTAATTTTTAATCCTGTTTATTGAACTTGTGAGGATAGATGAGATTGAGCAGTTCTGATAATGCGTTAAACGTAATACAACAGTCTCTAAATCTTGGAGTTGTAGAGGCACAAATTAGTGAACAACAATTACTACCACTAACAAAAGGATTCCAACTACAATATACCCATCCTCACGGACAAATTTATCAAGGTAATTCCCTAGATTGGCTGGCATCTCTTGATTCAGAAAGTGTTGATCTAGTTTTTGCTGACCCACCTTATAACATTAAAAAGGCTGAATGGGATAATTTTGAGAACCAAGAAAAATATATCGAGTGGTCAATTCAATGGATTAGTGAAGTTTCCCGTATTCTCAAGTCCACTGGATCTCTTTACGTTTGTGGTTTTTCTGAAATATTAGCTGATTTAAAATATTCAGTATCCAAATATTTCAAAAATTGTCGTTGGTTAATTTGGCACTATAAAAACAAGGCTAATTTAGGTAGTGATTGGGGACGATCACATGAAAGTATTATTCATTTTCGTAAATCAGATCAAGCGAAAATTAATGTTGATGATGTGCGAATTCCTTATGGCGCACATACATTAAAGTATCCTTCCCATCCTCAAGCAGAAACAAGTGCTTATGGAAAAGGTAAAACTAAAAAAAATAATAACTGGACACCTAACCCAAAAGGTGCAAAACCTAAAGATGTAATAGAAATTCCTACTACTTGTAACGGAATGGGTGAAACAACACCTCATCCAACTCAAAAGCCAGAAGAATTATTGAGAAAATTTGTTCTTGCATCATCTCAGGAAGGAGATTTGATTATTGATCCATTTTCAGGATCGGGAACAACTGTTGTAGTTGCAGAACAACTTAACCGTCGTTGGATGGGATGTGATCTTAATATTGAGTATAATAATTTGGCAATTAACCGATTAGAAAATGTCCGTCGCATGACAAAGGAAGAATGGATCGCCTTTGATCGCAAAAATTCAGAACGCAGGGAGTCTATTCGATGAGATTAGAAGATTTAGTAAATCATGCAGTGAACAAAGAAAATTTTCAGACTATTCAAAACTATATTTATTTTTGCAGAGACTATCTAGGATTTATAGCGAATGGCTTACAAGCTAGAATAGTTTCACAAAATGAAAATTATTACCAATTTTATCAATACACGAATGATGGTTATTACAATATAACTCGTCCGATCAATACTAACTTAATGTATGATAGTGAAACATTTGAAATTGCTTCTAATCAGTTTTTACAAGCTCTTGATCAGTTACGAGATAGACAACTACCGGAGGACTCATTACGTCAGGTTTTAATCTGTACAATCTATACGATTCAGCAAGCTATTGGTGCTACCCTCGATGCATTACCTTCTGGAAAGTCTAACCAAGCCCGTAAAGTAAATGGGGATCTTTTTGAGCGTCTCATTCGTCTTTTAATTGCATCTTTAAATGTAGATTGTGTTTCTGGAACAATACAAGTTCCAATTAAAGATGATAATGGTGTAATTTTGTTTAATACGACCTATCAGCATGACTTGTTGATTAGTGAAGACAATGAACTCAAGATTATTGGTTCTGTTAAAACTTCGAGTAAAGACCGTATTGATAAAATTTTTGTAGATAAGTTTTTATATAATAAGCTAACTAGCACTGCTTTACCTCACATTGCAATTTTCTTAAACGATGTACAAAGAAAGAAAACAAAGCAACAAAATCCCTATGGGATTAATGCAACATTTTTGCCAGGACACTTTAAAGCTTACACCATTAAACTAAACCCACTTGACGGTGTATATTACTGCGATATTCGCCCGAATATGATTACAGATGGATTACTTTCTCAGCATATTAAAACTATTGATAATTTCTTTTATCGTGATATTTGGAATTTGCTGAGTAGTCATGGACAGTCTTTAGAAGAAGTTGAAATTGAGGAAAGTGAAAATAAGGAAAGCGAATAATATTTATCTTGCGGACATTTTAGTTTAAGCAATAAAACACAATATTTTAAACATTACTTGCCGTTTTTATACACAAGGTTTGTTTCTTAATCCAGCTTTGAGAAAATCTACAAACTGACAAATCAGTGATTGTGCGATCGCTTCTAGGGTGATTTTGGAGAGTGCAATAGCGAAGCACTCCGTAATAGTGTAATTTTGGAGAGAGTCATATCAAGCTTATGTTATGATATTTCCATATATAGGAAAAAAGCTATGACTGCTTTAGTACAAGAACTTCTGAATACATTCGACCGCTTGACAGACTCAGAACGGTTAGATTTGGTGTTAGAAATTTTAAAGCGGACAGTTGATTTAGATTTTTCGCCCTTATCTGATGAAGATTTAGTCATGAATGCTGAGGGACTTTTTCTTGATTTAGATGAGGAAGAAACGACCTATGAGTAGTCCTGAACGTGGAGAAGTTTGGTTAGTAGATTTAGGTTATGTGGCAAAAGTCAGACCATGTTTAGTAATTAGTATTCCTGCACTAGATCAAGATCGTGCATTAGCTACTCTCGTACCACACACAACCAGTTCACGTGGTTCAAGATTTGAGGCACAAATCAAAACTAATTTTCTTCGAGAAGGAGTATTTGATGTCCAAAATATCATCACGATTCCTCATGCAAAGCTTTTACGCAAATTGGGAAATATAACACCAGAACAAATGCTGGAGTTAGAACAGGTGCTACTATTTTGGCTGGGATTTGACGAAAAAAAGTTCAAGATGATGATGAGTAGTCTGTGCGGCAAGTTGATAATTTAGTGCTTGTAGGATGATTTTGGGAGTGCGATCGCTTGAATTTGAGATAAAATGGAACAAGGGGAAATTAGATATTGCTAGGTTCAGTATAGGAATCCTAATTTAGAATAGATATTACTTACCCTAAATGTTTAAATTAGTACCATGATTTCAACAGTCGGAACTTCACAATTAACAGCAGAAACAATTGCCAATTACTTTATTTGGCAAGCTAGAGAAACAGGTTCATATATCAGCAACTTGAAACTGCAAAAACTTGTTTACTATGCTCAAGCTTGGTATTTAGCTATTTATGATCAACCTTTATTTGATGATGATTTTGAAGCATGGATTCATGGTTCAGTAATTCCTAAATTATATGAACAATATAAACAATTTGCATGGATGCCAATTTTAAAAGAAGTTGAAAAACCAAATTTTTCTGATGAAATTAAGGAGTTCTTAGAACAAGTCACAGAAATTTATTTTGGTTGTGATACTTTTGAATTAGAGCAAATGATTCATCGAGAAGATCCTTGGATTAATGCTAGAGGTAATCTGCCTATGGATGCCCCCTGTAATGCAATTATTAGTAAAGAGTCAATGAGGGAGTATTACAAGCAACGTGTCGCAGAAAAAGAATAAAATTAAAAAACTGAATATTAATCAAAGTTCATCACTAGGGATAAACCCGACAAAAATTGAACCTGCGAAAGGAATTAGTTTCTCCTACACTTATTTTCAATATGATAATAATAAGTTTTCGATTAAGGATAAAGATGCTAAATATTTACAAACTTTGCTTCAGAGATTGCGAGATTTATCAAGTATGACAGTCAAAGAAATGACGGTAAAGAATGCCAAAAATTTGCGTTGTCATCCTATAAACTGGAAAGATACCACTGAAACTGGTTTTGGTCTTCTGAATGAAGAACAGTTAGTAGATACACCATATCAGTTTCAACTTTCATCCAATGAATATGGTAGAGTTCATGGGTTTTTTATTGAAAATGTGTTTTATATTGTTTGGTTAGATCCAGATCACAAACTTTATTCTTAAATTTTAGATTACTTGTTAGAGTGAGAACTGTATTTTAAATTTCTAATGTATGTCTGAGTGCTGCATCTACTAAAGACATTTCTAAGCAAGTACCAATAACTCTATCTATTTCTGTATCTAAAACAGTTGCTAGATTATCTGTCATAATCACTGAATCAGTACTTAATCCCGTTTGTTTTCCTTCTGGTGTTGCTATATTCACAAATACTCTGCTAGGGTGTCCAGCACGGGAAACATTACTGGTAATCATAGCTATAATAGTTTGCGATAAACCAGTACCAATATTGTTAGAT
>NZ_JAQMSE010000080.1:0-29550 GCF_028330045.1 Aphanizomenon sp. CS-733/32 | reverse complement strand
ATATTTTGTTCGTTTCGTCGCTGTAGCCTTCTTTGTTTTCGCTACGCTCAAATACAATTTGGGCTACGCAACTCAACTCACGCGCATTCATCCCACGCTCCTAAGAGTGAGACGTGGGGCTTCTGCTGATTAAGCTAAAGCTATTTTAGTAATAAATTATAATTAAAACTTATAAAAATATAATAATACTTTTAATATTCATAACTCATCACAATTCAAGTTTAGATTTTCTTAATAATTAATTGAGAATTATTTTTATTTAGCAACGAGTATCCTATAATTTGTCCTCTTGGGGTTGAGGAAATTCTGGATGAGGATTTTTATGGAGTATAATGAAATTATATTATTTTTTGAGGTGAAAATATGCAAACTTTAAGCACAAATAGCTTAATAAACTTAAAAAATTTATATGAATCAGACTATTTAGCCTGGTATGAAATAACTTTGGAACAAATAAAAAACAATCAATTAAATGATATAGATTTAGATAGTTTAAGTGAGGTTTTAGAAAATTTGGTTAGAGATACTAAACGCAGTGGGGAAAGTTATTTAAGACAAATTATCATTCATTTATTATTAATTGAATATTGGGAAGCAGAAAGCATAAATTGTCGTCATTGGGCTGCGGAAATTGTTAATTTTCGTAGTGAGTTAGAAACAGATATGACTACGAATTTAAGAAAACACCTAAATGAAGAAAAAGAAAATAATTATCAAAAAGCTATTAAGTATGTGATAGCAAAAACAGGATTAAAGAAAAACATTTTTCCTGTTCAATGTCCTTATACTTTAGAACAGTTAATTGATGATGATTGGTTTTCTGATACTATTAATATTGAATTTTAAATGTTTATTGATGATTTCTGAATTTTGCTATAATAGTTGGAGATGAATAATAATGTCAGAAAAAACTTTTGATATTACTTACTTATCTGATAATTTACTTGAATTATTATCAGATATCCAAAATAATATGGAAATTACCCTAACTCGTCAAGGTGTTCCTTGGGCGAAGGTTTTGCCTATTTCTCCAGAAAATATTACAGTGGAAAAAGTGGGTTTAAATCAGATGCGTAACCAAGGTATTTTAGAGCCAAGAGTTGCGGGTTTTTGGCAAGGACAGGTGAAGATTGCTGATGATTTTGATGATATTTCAGAAGAAGTGATTGCTGCTTTTTATGGGGAAGAATAATGAATTTCCTGTTAGATACTCATATCCTATTATGGTTTTTAGAAAATGATTTATGGTAAAGTTTTGTATAGATTTATTCAGGAAATCGCCAATTTTCGATTTGCAAATTAGGCACTCTTTGAAATTCTCGCACATTGGAGGTGACAATCATCAGATTATGACTTAGTGCTGTTGCAGCAATGAGTACATCATAAGAACCAATAGGAGAACCTGCTATTTTAAGAATACTTCTAATTTCCGCAGCTTTTTCTGCTTCTTGTGAAGTAAAATTTAAAACTGTAATTGAGATTAAAAAGGTTTCAATTAAAGGTTGAATTTTGATTGCTTTTGCTGGATTAATTGCTAATCCATATTTTATTTCCATCACTGTTAAAGATCAAATAAAAAGATAAATTCATACTTTCATTTACCAACGCCAAAAATATTATAGCAATCAAGGGCGGGGAAACCCCAATCAAGGGCGGGGAAACCCCGCCCCTACTCAGCAAGGCCGATTTTTTTAGGTCGTATATTCAGCGTTGATTTTCACATAATCATAACTCAGGTCACAACCCCAAGCCTGTCCTGTTCCATGACCATTACCAACACCGACGGAAATTAACACTGTGTCTGATTGCAGATATTCACCATGAGCGGCTGCTTTTAAATATGCACTAGCCGCTGCTTTATCAAAAGGTAAAGGTTGACCATTTTCAAATAGTAAAATATCTCCTAATTTAACAGAGAGGTTTTCTTGTTCAAACCGGACTCCAGCCCGTCCAGCAGCAGCCGCTATCCGTCCCCAATTGGGATCATGACCAAAAATGGCGGCTTTGACTAAAGATGAACCTGCAATGGTTTTGGCGATTTGACGAGCTGATAATTCATCTTGAGCGCCACTGACTTGGACTTCTATTAAACAAGTTGCTCCTTCTCCATCACGAGCGATCGCTTTCGCTAAATGCTGACATACATAAGTTAACATGGACTCTAGCTTCTGTGCCTCTGCTCCCATTTCGGTAATTGCTGGGGTGCGAGATTGACCGTTTGCTAAAGCAATTAAACAATCATTTGTACTTGTGTCACCGTCAACTGTGATCGAATTAAAGCTTCTATCTGCTGCTCTGGTTAACATTTGTTGCCAAAGCGTCGAAGAGACTGCTGCATCACAGGTAACAAAGGCTAACATTGTCGCCATGTTGGGGTGAATCATGCCTGAACCTTTCGCAATTCCACCAATTCGCACCGGACGGTCATGGATAATGGTTTCTAAGGCGATGGATTTGGTGACTAAATCTGTGGTGACTATTGCTCCTGCGGCTGCGTCTGAGCCTGTTTCTGATAGTTCTGCGACTACTTTGGGGATACCACCCCGCAATATATCCATTTTAATCCGTTGACCAATTACGCCGGTGGAAGCTAATAAAATGGATTCTGGGCTAATACCCAATTCTTTACCTAATAAGTCTGCACTTTCTTGAGCGTCTTTAATGCCTTGTTCACCTGTTGCGGCGTTGGCTTGTCCTGCATTGCAAAGGATGGCTCTAGCGCTATGTTTCCCTTGTAATACTTGACGACAGTAATCTACACAAGCTGCTTTAACTTGGCTAGTGGTAAATACACCAGCAGCGATCGCTTCCACATCTGATACAATTAGGGCTAAATCTGGTAATCCCGAAGCTTTCAGTCCTGCTGTAATTCCCGCTGCTTTATACCCCCGCGCTGCTGTCACACCACCAGTAATTATTTGCCAATCTGCCATAATTCTGCTCACAATTATTTATATCGCGTTTGCTGCTCAATTACTTTCCGCCTCTGGTTTGATCTCAGCGTCCAGTATTTATGTCTATAAGTGAGTTTATCTGTTGATGACAATCTTTTTCTAATCACGAAAATTAAACCTAAAACAAATAAAAGAGAGCCACTTGGATAGCTCTCTAAAATCATCAGGGTGCATCTACTTAGCACATTATATGATTCTATCACCAAGGGGTCAAACCCCCTATTTTTTATTTTTGTCAGTTGTCCGTTATCCGTTGTTACCCATTACCCATTACCCATTACCCCATTGTCGAGGTGAGGGGTATAGCCCTACGTTGGCTCGTTGAGTTTCTCTTCTACCAATTGATTGGTGAGTTTGGGTTCTGCGCGTTTATCGGTTTTTTTCAGGACTTGTCCCACGAAAAAGCCTTTGAGATTGGTGTTACCTTTGCGGTATTTTTCGACTTGTTGAGCATTAGCGGCGATGATCTCATCAATAATCGGTTCAAGAATGGTACGATCTGAAATGAGTTCTTGACCTGCAAAAGCCTCTTCTGGGGAAACTCCATTGAGTAAATCTGTGAGTTTTTCCTTAGCTTGAGCGTTGCTGATTTTCCCATTTTCAATGCGGGTAATCACGTCTGCTAGGTTACTAGCAGTCAGTTTAATTTCGGAAATGGTGACTTTTTGTTTGTTTAAGTAGCCAGCGATATCTTGAGTAATCCAGTTAGCCGCAGATTTGGGATTTGCACCTTTAGATATCGCACTTTCAAAATAATCCGCAACTGGTTTATCCTCAGTTAAGACCCGCGTATCATAAGCAGACAGTCCCAACTCATTTTCATAATAATGGCGTTTGTTTGCAGGTAGTTGGGGTAATTCACTTAACCATGAATCCAATTCTGGTTGGGTGACTTCAATTGGTGCTAAATCAGGTTCAGGAAAATAACGATAATCACTAGAACCTTCTTTCACCCGCATACTACTGGTACGTTGCGAACCTTCTTCCCAAAGCCGAGTTTCTTGAACAATCTTTTCTCCTGATTCAATGGCGGCGATTTGGCGTTCAATTTCATAATCAATCGCTTTTTGAATCGCACTAAAGGAGTTCATATTCTTAATTTCCACCTTAGTGCCAAATTTCTCTTGTCCCACCGGACGGACAGAAATATTTACATCACAACGCAGAGATCCTTCTTGCATATTCCCATCACTGACACCAAGATAGCGCACAATCCGCCGTAGTTCTTGGGCATATTCCGCCGCCTCTTGTCCTGTCCGCAAATCTGGTTCAGAAACAATTTCTACCAAGGGAATCCCCGCCCGGTTATAATCTACGAGAGAATAGGTAGAACCGGAAAGCCTTTCACTCCCCGCGTGGACGAGTTTCCCCGCATCCTCTTCCATGTGTAAACGAGTGATACCAATGCGTTTGCGGCTGGGGTTTCCCGCATCATCTACCAATTCAATTTCTATCCAACCATGTTCAGCTATGGGTAAATCATATTGAGAAATTTGGTAATTTTTGGGTAAATCAGGATAAAAATATTGTTTGCGGTCAAATTTACTATACCGAGCGATTTGACAATTTAGCGCCAAACCAGTTTTTACGGCGTATTCAAGAACTTTGGCGTTGAGTACGGGGAGAACTCCTGGTAAACCCATACAAACTGGGTCAATGTTAGTATTGGGGTCAGCACCAAAGGCTGTGGAACTGTTGGAGAAAATTTTGGTGTTGGTACTGAGTTGACAATGGGTTTCTAAGCCAATAATCGCTTCATATTCAGTTTTTACGGGTGTGGCTGTGGTCATATCCAAATTTTACAGTTTTTCTGATTTGGTACTATTTTAGCGGTTTTGTGTTGATATTAAGGGTAGGGCTAGAAAGTAGGGGCGCAGGGTCTGCGCCCAGTCAGAAGTTAGAAGAGAATGAGAGGGGGGTAATAATCTCTTGTGAGCTAAGGTATGGAAATTCATCACCACTTTTTTGCAAAGTACAAGGCACAATAAGGATAAGTATCATTTATTTTAATTATGGCTTGCTGATAGGGTGGCGATCGCCATATAAACCAAAAACCTAGATATATGAAGAGTTTTCGGGTCGAAAAAGGTGAATTAGGTGCAAGGAATAAGCGCTGAAACCGTTCATTTACCTATCACTTTCTCAAATTTGAGACTATTGCTTCTTCCTTCTTCCTCCTGACTCCGAACTCCGAACACCGAACACCGAACTCCTAATTATGACTTATTGTCTTAATCCCCATTGTTCTCAGCCAAAAAACACTGACGATGTTAAGTTTTGTCAAACCTGTGGCACAAAATTACTCTTAAAAGAAAGATACCGTGCTATCAAACCCATCGGACAAGGTGGTTTTGGGCGAACCTTTCTCGCTGTAGATGAGGATAAACCCTCAAAGCCACCCTGTGTAATTAAGCAATTTTTCCCCCAAGCCCAAGGGACAAATACGGTACAAAAGGCGATAGAATTATTTAACCAAGAGGCTGTACAGTTGGATGAATTGGGGCAACATTCCCAAATTCCTGCCCTGTTAGCGTATTGTAGCCAAGATGACAGACAGTATTTGGTTCAGGAATTTATTGATGGACTGAATTTATACCAGGAGCTAGAACAAAATGGGGCTTTCAATGAAACGCAAATTCGGCAATTACTGAATGATTTATTACTAGTTCTGCAATTTTGTCATAGTAAACAGGTTATACATCGAGATATTAAACCAGAAAATATCATTCGTCGTCATAGCGATCGCAAATTAGTTATAGTTGATTTTGGAGCAGCCAAATCCGCCACAGGAACAGCCCTAAATCGCACGGGAACAAGTATAGGTAGCCCTGAGTATGTTGCCCCGGAACAAATGCGTGGAAAGGCACTTTTCGCCAGTGATATCTATAGTTTAGGGGTAACTTGTATTAATCTATTAACAGAGCGATCGCCTTTCGACTCCTACGATACCCATAATGCAGCTTGGATCTGGGGACAATACCTCAAAACTCCTGTGAGTCCAGAATTGAGTCGAATCATTAACAAAATGGTAGAAACCATCCCCAGTCACCGCTACCAAACAGTTGATGAAGTGATTAAAGATTTGAATTTTCAACCATCATCTTTACCTCCCAAACAAATAACTCCACCCCCGTCTCCACCTCCTGCTGTGGTTAAAAATTCGAGTCAAATTGAGAAAGAATTACAAGAACTAAAAACTCAATTTACAGGTGGTAAACCCCAACCCAAAAACGTTAATTCTCCACCACAATCTCCTAGCAATAATCCCATAGATAAAGAATTAGAAGAAATGAAAGCCAAGTTTCTGAATAATGAGTAAGTAGGGGTTGCTGAAAAATTGTCTGTGAGGGCAGGGAACAGGCAAAAGCTGTAGGGGTGAGATTTCTCCACCCTCAATCAATTAATTTTTTCTAATTGTATTGGTATTGCTAGTAGCTTGTTTACCTAATAATTCCACAGCTTTAGCAAATTGAGGATCTTCAAAAGTCCCTAATTTATCCCTTCCACCTAACCATAAATCTTGACGTTGGGCATCAGTCAGTTCTACTTTTACATCTGGATCAATACCATGTTTGTTAATATCTTTGCCGCTGGGAGTATGGTATTTAGCAATAGTTACAGCCAAACCAGCCCCAGATTTTAAAGGTTGTACAGACTGGACTAAACCTTTACCAAAAGTCTGATTTCCTACTAAAGTCGCTCGTTTATTATCTTGCAATGCCCCGGAAAGAATTTCACTAGCACTAGCTGAACCTTTATCTACTAATATGATCAAAGGTTTATCAGTCAAAGCCATGCCATTGGCAACTTGTTTATCCTGTGTACCTTGACGGTCAATAGTAAACACAATTGTGCCTTTATTGATCCACATTTGAGCAATTTCTATACTCGCGTATAGCAGTCCTCCAGGATTACCACGTAAATCTAGAATATAACCAGAAACCTTTTTAGCTTCTAACTTTTCAATAGCATTTTTCATTTCCTTGCTGGCATTGGCGCTGAATTGATTCAAGCGAATATAACCAAGATTTCCCGCTGGGGTTTTCTTTTCTGAAAAGCGGACGGGATGAATTTCAATCCGCGCTCGTTGAATATTAAATTGTTTTTTCCGACCATTCCGCAAAATTGTCAGCTTCACCTTGCTACCTGATTCTCCCCGAATGAGGGATACCGCTTCATTGGTGTCCATGCCTTTGGTACTTTTACCATCAATCTCCAGAATGACATCTTTAGCTAAAATCCCGGCTTTAAATGCGGGTGTATCTTCAATCGGGGCGATAACAATTAGTTGTTTTGTTTTTGCATCTTGACTGATGGTGATACCAATACCTGTCAGTTCTCCAGAGGTATCAACTTGCATATTTTTGAATTCTTCTGGGTCCATGAACCGGGTGTAGGGGTCTTCTAGCTTTTTCAGCATTTCCCGGACAGACTTGTAGACTGCTTTATCATCAGTATAGGACTTGCTTAAATATTCCTTGCGTACAGCTTGCCAATCTACCTGATTAAAAGTACCATCTACGTATCGGTAGTAAATAATTTGCCAGACTTCATCTATCAAATCCTTCTGACTATCTTTAAATGAAGCCTTACCAATTGAGTGAATACCCAAACCGGTAACGGCAATTGTAGAAAGCGTTACCACCGTAGCACTCAAAACCAGTTTACTTTTTGTAATTACCATAATGGCGGCCGTGTCAAAGGAAAAAATATATATCAAGTATGCCCAATCTAACACAGCGATCGCTAATCGGTGGTGATTGATAATTGATAATTTGGGCTTTATTTAGACCGTCAGGAGATAGGCTTGACGGTTTTTCTGTGAGGACTAAGATTTCATCATTTTTTTCAGTAATTCAGGAATTTGAGCGGGACTATTAGCAACAGGAATTTTGGCGGCCTCAAAAGCAGCCAATTTACTTTCTACTGTACCAAAAGTCGCAGAACGTCCAATTACAGTCGCTAAAGTCCCTGTTTGTTGCCAATTTCGCGCTGGTGGTGCGTGTCTACCGGCAATATAGGCAATTACAGGTTTGTCAATTGCTTCTGTAATATATTGTGCTGCTGACTCTTCGCTTCCTCCTCCAGGCTGTCCGATTAAAACAATCGCTTCTGTGGTTTCGTCTTCATCGAGAATTTGTAACCATTGGAGGAATGAAGAACCAACAATAGCGTCACTACCAATACTGACACTAATTGATTGACCTAAACTCGCTTTTGTTAATTCCCATGCAACTTCATAAGTGAGGGTACTGCTACGACTAACAATGCCCACAGAACCAGGGAGATAAAATTCGCTAGGTTGAGTACCTAGGAGAATTTTTCCCGGAACGATAATTCCTGGACTATTTGGGCCAATAATTAAGGTCTCGCAGGCTTCTGTTTTGCGAAGGAGTTGTACCATGTCCAGTGGTGGAACACCGGCGGTAGTAATAATAACTTGGGGGATATTAGAGGCGATCGCTTCTAATGCTGCATCCAAAACTTGATAAGATTGAACACAAATAATTGTGGTGTCAATCTGGCCAAATTTGGCCACAACCTCCTCTACTAAGTCAAATACTGGCAAATTATATATTTTTTGTCCACCATAACCTGGATTGACAGCAGCTACTAAATTTGTGCCATAAGCTTGCATTTGAGCAATATGGGTTGGGGAAATAAATTCACAAAATCCCTGGATTAAAACTTTACTTTCTGGTGTTAAGTTCATAGTTTGGTAATTGGTAATTGGTAATTGGTAATTGGTAATTGCCTTTTACCTTTTTTTTGTCACCGGGGTTTTTGCTAAACGAACTGCTTCCTTGACTGCTTCATCTAAATTTTCTACAACTATTAGCAATTGATCAGAGGTTTTCCGTGCGGCTAATTCTTCTCTGACATGATTGAATTCCGAACCAGCTAAACGGAGGATTAACCAGGGTAAATTCAATGGTTGATGACTTTTATTACCATTAGAGGCCGACACCCCAGATGTGATTTTGCTTCTGTCCGAATGGAGAAATTGGGTAATAATTTCTGGGAGTTGGTCAACTTGCGGAATAGTCCCCAAAAAGTTGACTAAAATGACTTGAGTATTCTGATCATTGACCAAATTTGTCAAACTATTAATGAGGCGATCGCTAAAAGTAGTCTGTGTTGTATCACTCATGAAAGTATGGCGCAAATTGACACATTTACCAGGATTACCATGAGCATTAACAACCTCATCCAATGTTGTTAAAACAGAACCTTTACCATTGCCTATGATGCAGATTTTACCCTGCATTTCTATCCCATCCCACCTACTCAACAAACCGTTGCTTTTGCTTTTTTTGTCACCATGAAGAAGACCAACCATTTTGGCGGCCATATCGGCTATTTCAGGATGACGGTTAATAGCCTGTTTATTAACACTGACCTTACCATTAAGAGCCATCACTTGACCCGCCGAGTTCACACCCAGGGGATGAATCTCGACCAAATCCAAATCCTTTTGGACAAATAACTGGTACATTTTCTCCACAATATCACTCACAGTCTGGATTAACGCCCCCTGTAAGCCCATTTTTAAAGCCAGCCGTCTGGCATAAAATGGAGAAAATTCCTGTTCTACGACAACGTGCTGAAATTTTTCTCCCGCTGTCTCCCACTCAATATTTGCTTCTGTACAACCCAATAAAACGGGACGGCACAGCGCAGTATCTAAAACTACAGCTAAATAAAACTCCTTCTGGGCATCATATTTTGATTCTGCCAATAAAACTTCTGGCAGTTGCCCCCAAATTGGTAGATTAAATATATTCTGTGCTGTAGCGATCGCATCAATCGTGGTTTCTACAACTCTAACTCCACCCGCCTTTTCCCTTTCCCCCGCCTGCACCTGAGATTTCAGCACAATCGGGTAACGAATTTTTAACCGTTTTAAATCTGTAGGATGGTCTATTCTTTGAGATGGTAAAACAGGAATCCCAACTTTACCAAACCACTCTTTAACTTGGTACTCCAATAAATCCATTGAGATACACCTTGTATTAACAAGTCCAACGCGCTTTCTCTGATGCTATCTGATATTTTACCCAATCCCAAAAATTATAAGATTTGGTTTTGCTTAACATTGGATTGTCTCATTTATAATCTAGCTGTAAGTAGGTAGACAAAAATAAATAGAACTATGTTAAGTAAGTTAACAGACTCTGAAATTGGCTCGTAGTTAGGGCTTTAGCCCTACTTTCAGGTCTAAAGACCTTACTACAAACCTTTAATTATTTACGTTACTCTACTTATAAAAAAATAGAAGTCTAAATCATCACCCTTGACTGTGTTCTTCGTGACAAATTTAACCCTCTGCTAGAAACTGATTCTATAAGATGTAAAACTAGGATTTGCATCCCATCCCCAGTACCTTCGATAATCAAAACTATATAGAAAGAGTGGCGGTAACGCTTTATGACAGCAACAGTTCAAAAAGAGGATCTCAAAGTTTTAGGCGATATCTTACAAGAAAGATTAGTTGCCGAAGTGCTTGCTGGTAAGGACTTCCAGGTAAAATGCGCCGTCCAAAATGATGAATTAATGATTTTAACTCAACACCCTGCTGAGGTCACGGTTAATACACAGCAAGTTTTTGAGGTGTTAGAACAAGCACTACAATGGCAATTTAGCTACCAAACCCAACGGGTACGATTTTTCTTGAGAATTTCTGGAGAAAAGCGTCCCTACACTCAACACTTCCTAGATTTTCAGATTCCCAGCATAGACACAGATAGGGAAACTGAATATGGTTTTCAGATTCCCAGCATAGACACAGATAGGGAAACGGTGGAAATAGGACGTGAGAGAGACTCTTTCTTCCTTAATTCTGATCTGCAAACGCCATCATCTCCAGTTACAGAAACGGAACAAGCACCTGTTGCTGATTCATTTTTCTCTAATTCCGCAGAATCTTTTTCAGACTATTTACTGCCAGACTCAAATCTATCTGGGGATGAATCTGAGACAATGGAGGATATTGAAGGAAATTTTGATCCCTTTGGGAATATTTCAGAACAACCCAAAAAAAGACAGCTATCACTATCACTTCCCCCCTTACCGATGATGATTGGTGCGGCTGTAGTAATTGCCGTTCTTTCCGGTGGTGGCGCATTCTTTCTCCATCGTGGTTGTGTAATTTCGGAATGTAAAGAATTGCAAACAGCCCAGCAGTTTAAAAATGAGTATCAGCAGCAGATCAAACGGACCAAATCAGAAAGAGACTTATTAACAGTGCAAAAACAACTAGATGTGGTAGTTGCCGATTTGCAAAAAATTCCTCAGTGGTCTCCCCGTTATCAAGACTCTCAGCTATTAGTTAATAGTTTTTCTGAACAGTCAACGAAAATCAACCAGGTGCTAAAAGCCTTACAAATGGCATCTTCAGCCCAAAAAACAACCCAAACTCCTCCTCAGAGTTTAGATGAGTTACGTAATAGACAAAAGTTGTGGAGACAGGCAATCACCTCATTAGAGATAATTAAGCCGAGTCATGAACTTTATGGATTGGTAAAATCTAACTTACCAAGTTATCAAAATACTTTAAAAAGTGTTAATGATCAGTTGCTCAAAGAAGAAACCTGGTTACAGAAGATCGCCAATGCCACAACTCTCGCAGCAGCCGCTACTAAACGTCAAATCACGGCTAAATCTGCCCCTGAATGGCAAAAGGTAGAATCTGATTTCCAGACAGCAATTAGTACCCTCAAAATTATTCCTATAGGTAGTTTAGGATCTGAGGATGCCCGCAAGCTGTTGGCAGAATACCAACTAAAAATTATTGTAGCCCGCGATCGCGCCAAAAAAGAACAATTAGCAGCCACATCCTATCAACAGGCTATGAAAGCCGCTAGTCAAGCCAAAATCTATGGTAATCAAAATCAATGGCAAAGTGCGGTTAAGTCTTGGGAACAGGCTGTAGAAAGTGCTAAACAAGTGGGTCAAGATACTTTCTATTTCAATCAAGCCAAACCCCTGATTGAAACCTATACGGCATCACTGAAACAGGCACAAGAACAATTCCAAATCTATGGGGATTTAACTCAAACCCGCGTTGAGCTAAAAAGCACTTGTACAAATACCATTAGAATTTGTACTTTTAGTATTGAGGATCAGAAAATTAGTGTCCGCTTAACTCCTGAGTATGACAGATTATTCCAAGCTAATAATCCACAAATACAAAGTCATTTCCAAAGCTTGAAAGATGCTCTCACAGCCATTAGTCAAAATGCTCAACTTCCTGTATTTATCTATAATTCCCAAGGACAGGAAAGGTATATGCGGCAACCACAGTAGGGGTAGGGGAGAAATTTTCTTTCTCTCTTTTTTTCGTCCTCCTGACTCCTATCTTACCGTGAAAATTAGCAACGCCCTCATTTTAACTTTGAGATGAGATGATTGTAAAATAGAAAAAAGCCCGGAGGTAGAATTACGGTTTACGCACGTCCCCTAGCCAAATTAATAGAACAATTGCAACGGCTACCCGGAGTTGGTCCCAAAAGCGCCCAACGTTTAGCTTTGCACATCTTAAAAAGACCAGAAGCAGAGGTAGAAGCCTTAGCTCAAGCACTCATTGACGCGAAAAAACAAGTAGGTTTATGTAAAGTTTGTTTTCACCTTTCCTCAGATCCAATCTGTGAAATTTGTCGTCACCCTCAGCGAGATAATACAACTATTTGCGTAGTTGCAGATTCCCGTGATGTAATTGCTTTGGAAAAAACCCGTGAATATAAAGGTAAATATCATGTTTTAGGTGGCGTAATTTCCCCTATGGATGGTATTGGACCTGAACAGTTAAATATTCAACCTTTAGTGAGAAGAGTCAGCGAACAAAAACCCCAAGAGGTGATTTTAGCCATTAGTCCCAGTATCGAAGGAGAAACCACAACATTATATATCGGTCAATTACTAAAACCATTTACCAAAGTCACCCGCATTGCTTTTGGTTTACCTGTCGGTGGTGATTTAGAATATGCTGATGAATTAACTTTAGCAAGAGCATTAGAAGGACGGAGAGAACTAGATTAAAAGTAGCAAATTTGATTACTAAAATGTTTTTTACCAACTCCCTAGAAAATCAACTGCAAGAGTGGAATAATACCATTAACATTCAGGCAAATAATGTTAATGCTTATGTTCGTCGCGGCATGATTTATTTTAAGTTAGGAAAAATTACCGAATCAATTCAAGATTTTGATCATGCAGAAAAGTTAGATATACAAATTACTCCCTATCTTTGGCAACGAGGATTATCTTATTATTATGCAGAACGATTTGCTGAAGGTGCAAAACAGTTTGAAATAGATTTAACTGTTAATGCTCAAGATGTGGAAGAAACTGTCTGGAGATATCTTTGCATAGCTAGATTATCCGGTGTGACAGAAGCTCGTAATTCTTTATTACCAGTGAAAAATGATCCGCGAAAAATCATGAAATCTATCTATGATTTATTTGCAGGTAATTGTAGCCCAGATGATGTTTTAAATGTGGGAAAATTGGCAGGATTAAAAGGTAAGTTTTACAGTCACCTTTATTTGGGTTTATATTATGAAGCTGAAAATAATTTGCCGTTAACGCAGGAATATATAGTTAAAGCTGCTGATGAATATAAAATTGATGATTATATGTGGTATTTAGCCGTAGTACATAAGCAGTTAAGGGAATGGGAGTAATATATGAAATACAGTAGGGCTGATTCCTAGTAAAGAAAGCTGGAGATTTAGCTGCTAAACAAGCTGAAGCTGCTCTCAAAGTGTTAATCAACTCGTTGTTTGCCTTTTATGGGACTTCTGGTGTTGGTTTTAATGATATGGAAGCTGCGGCACTGGTTACAGCTTATGGTAGACGGATTCTACGATTCATGATTGATGTGATTGAAAAAGCGGGAGGTATTCAGGTTGAAAGTGATACTGATGGTGTGTTCTTCTCCCACTCTGAACCTCTGCAATTAAACACTAACAATTTCTGTAAGTTGCTCAGATAAACGTTGAGCATTGCCAAGAATACGTTGAGTTTCAGCCCGAATTTGGTTAATTTCCTGGCGTTCAGCATCAGTCATTGCTTCTTGTCGTCCCCGTTTATCGCTCAGTTCTGTAAGAGTTTTTTGGGTATTGTCTAATAGTGCATCTACCTCTTGACGTAGTGTTTAACTGTTTTTGGTTGAATATTTCAAGGGATTTATTCAATTTATATCGAATATTATCTATAGCTTTTTCATTAATTGTTTCCGATGCTCCTAAATGACTGATTGCGTTATTTAGCTGCGGAATATCTTTTTCAAACAAATCAATAAAATCCTTGACTCGTAGCCATGCTGTACTTAATGCTTGTTCACTTTCTGATTGAATTTTGTGAGCTAACTCTATTGTTGCAGTTTGCAAACAATTTGATACTCGTTCAGCCAAGTTCTTCTCTTCGTTAATATTTAAAATACTTGATTCGATAATATATTTAGAAATTTGTTTGAGATTATTCTCTAGTTGAAAATATGATGTGGTTATCTGTTGTTTAATACTGGTGAGTGTCACATTAATTGATTGTAGAATTTCCGACAAGAGCCGAATAAGTAAGGTAATTTCATTGTTGATACTTTTACTGGATACATTGAACTTTAATTGTTTCTGTTTTAACATAGATTCTTGTTCAAGAATAATTTTCATAATTTCTTGACTCCAGTTAATTACCCGATTATTGCTGATTTCTAATTGTATTAATCCTCTCTGCTGATTAATCAACGTTTTCAGAGCATATTCAAAATTAACAAATAAACTCTTGGCTAGTAATTTTTGATTACGAGATTGTTTAGCTTGTAAAGCTTCAAATGCAGAAATCCCAAAAATTTTAAAATTGCCAATTTTTCTTAGATTATCTGGAGGATTTAATTGTTGTTCAGCCCAATCTTTAATACACTTCTGTATACGATTTTTAATTAAGCTAATTACTTTTATCGCATCTTCATGAGATGGAAAAGCATCTATTCTATTTACTACAAATAGCACATGATTTATCCCATTTTCTAGTAGTGTATTTGTAAAAAATTCACCTTCTGATATACTAAAAGGTGATTGAGCAGAAATTACCATAATTACTAAATCACATTGATTGATCATGTTATAAGTTACATTGGTCATTTCTTCGTCGTCACTTAATCCTGGAGTATCAATAATTTCGACATTGTTTTGACAATATGATATTGGATAATAGACAATTGCTTCTTTAATTTTCGTGGCTGTGGCTTCAGATTCTGAAGTCAATTTTGTAACATAATTAGACAATTCTAGAGTTTCAATTTCTTGTTCGCTACCATCTTTAAAAGCTACTTTTACTGCTGGTTTTAAACTATAAATAATCCGGCTAGGAGTAGCAGTAGTAGCTAAAATATCTGAAGGTAATATTTCTTGTCCTAACAAAGCATCAATAAAGGTACTTTTACCGCGATTAAAGTCCCCTAATACAACAATTTTAAAGAAATTGTTTTCAATTCGCTTGAGGGATTCACTAATTATTTCAACTAAATTTGTTAGATTTAATTCTTGAGATAAATCTTGTAGATACTTCAGTGAAGATATAATTTTTAGTAGCGATTGTCTATAATCTATAGAGCATGAACTTGTGGGTGGACTCATAGCTAATCTTTAGTTCTTGCAGTTGTTCAGTATTTACTCAATTATAAGTGTAACTTTATCATTAATTGTAGTGGGTTTAGAGCGATCGCTCATGTACGACAATTGTATTGCCGTACTACCGCTATATAAATCGTGATTCAGCTTTTAGAAATTAATCCGACGATAAACTTCACCAAGGGGAACTTCTACATTTAAACTATGTACTAATATAGACTGCTCAAGATGATCATAAACTTGCCATTGCCAGCGATTGCTACTATCATCAAGTTTGTGATACTGTTCAATATAGGGTTCAGTTTGGCTAACTAGCAGATATTCGCAAAAGCCAGGAAGTGAACGATATTTTCTAAATTTTTCACCTCTGTCATAACCTTCAGTAGAGGGTGAAAGAACCTCAATAATTAATAAAGGGTTGAGAATTTCATCTGTGCGATTGCCATTCAATTGTGGTTGTCCATCCACTACCATTAAATCAGTGTAAGTTCCACAGTTGTATTCGGGAATCCAAACGCGCAAATCGCCATTATATAAGCGAAAATTGGTATCTCTGAGCAAAAATCCTAAGTAAACTAACAGGTTAGTAGCGATCGCACTATGAACTTCTGAACCTCCAGCTATTGCAATAATTTCCCCGTTACGATATTCATGTTTTTCTACGGCGGTTTCCTCCATTACCCGATACTCATCTGGAGTGAAGTGAGTTGTTGTTATATCCTGGGCAATACTGGAGGGACTGGTTTGAGTAATAACCACGATCAAACCTCATGAATAATTGGGTTTATTTTAAGATAGTTCTTCCTTATCAATTTCATGATAACAAATTTTCAATCAATTGTCAAGACCTTAAATACAGTTTTCCGCGCTCGGATTTTAGGTCTTTGATTTCCTATATACTAGTTAACAAATAAAATTAGGAGTTGTAAGTTGTGTCTGAAGAGACGAAAACCCATTGCTTCGTAGTTGGCATTGGGGCTTCTGCGGGAGGACTACGTGCATTAGAAGAATTCTTTGATAATATGCCCGCAGATAGTGGTGCAGCCTTTGTTGTGGTGCAACATCTCTCTCCAGACTTTAAAAGTTTAATGAAAGAACTGCTGGAACGTCGGACTCGCATGATAGTGAAGCGGGTACAAAGTGGAATGCAGATTGAACCAAATACAGTATATTTAATTACGCCTCAGAATAATTTAGTTGTTAGTAATGGGATATTAGAGTTAATTCAACAAAGTGAACCACCGCGACAGCAGCCGAATTTCCCCATTGATATTTTTCTCGATTCCCTATCTAGAGATAGAGGAGAACAAGCAATGGCTGTGATTCTTTCCGGGACGGGAAGTGATGGGACAAGGGGGATACAGAGCATTAGTGAGTCCGGTGGGTTAACCTTTGTCCAGTCACCAGGGACAGCAGAATTTGATGGAATGCCCCAAAGTGCGATCGCTACAGGTATTGTAGATCAAGTGCTACCACCGGCAGAAATGGCGCGGACGATTTATGAAATTATTCAAATGCAGCGTCAAGGTGCGACTCAAGGGGAATCCCTCCTCCCCGAACTAGAATCAGAAAAACTCCGCGCCATTATTCAAATTCTCAATCAATATGAGAAGCTCGATTTTTCCTATTATAAACCCAGCACCCTCAGCCGCCGCATCTACCGCCGTTGTTCCCTGAGTGGGCATAATCTGCTAGATGAATATGTAGAATATTTAACTACTTCCAGTGAGGAACGGGCGCTGCTACGGGATGATTTAATGATTGGGGTGACAAGGTTTTTTCGAGATTCTCAAGCCTGGGAATACTTAGATAAAGAAGTCTTACCCGAATTAATTAGCCCTTTGGAAAATGGTCAACAGTTAAGGGTGTGGGTAACAGCTTGTGCGACTGGGGAAGAAGCCTATTCTATGGCAATTTTGATGGATGAGGTCATCAACCGCTTAGGAAAACAACTGAGTGTGAAAATTTTCGCCACAGATATAGATGCAGCCGCTTTAAGCAAAGCCGCAGAGGGGATATATCCTGAAAGTATTAGTATTGATGTTTCTCGTAAACGTTTAGAAAAATATTTTACCTTCCGTAACCGTAATTTCCATGTGTCGCGGGCGTTGCGGGAAATGATTATTTTTGCTCCCCACAATTTGGCGAAAAATGCCGGATTTACACGAATGCACCTGATTAGCTGCCGAAATGTCCTAATTTATATGCAGCCAGTTTTGCAACAGCACGTGATGAGAATGCTGCATTTTTCTTTAATGCACAAGGGTATTTTGTTTTTGGGTGCAGCGGAAACACCAGGGGAATTAATTGAAGAATTTAGTCCCCTGTATGAGAAATTTAAAATTTATCAAAAGCGGCGAAATGTGCGGTTACCAATTCTGAATCAAAATTTAGAATATATAACTCCCGTTGTGTCCCGTCCTAGTCAAACCAGACGGGGGACTGTACAATTTGATCCGGCTTTGGGTGCCGCTTTTAGTGCTTTTGTCCGCCGCAGACAATGTACCTGCTTGTTAGTTAATGATGATTTGGAACTGTTCCACGTCGTTACTGATATGGTACAGATTATGCAAGTTCCAGAGGGACAAATGACCAGAGCGATCGCCGATTTAGTCCCAAATACCCTAAAATTACCGATTAATACTGCCCTACATCGTGCCAAACGTGAACGAAAAACTGTTCTTTACGGTAATATTCACTTAAATCAGGGCGACAATATTCGCAGTGTCAATTTAGAAGTTACCTATCATACGGGAGATACCCGCATGACAGACTTCTTCATGTTAATAATTGAAAATGAAGAACGTCCTTCCTTACCCAATCGTCCGGAAGCCTTTCAACAGGACGCGGAAGCAACTCAACGCATTCTCGATTTAGAATACGAATTACAGCAAACCAGAGAAAACCTCCAAGCCACCATTGAAGAATTAGAAACCACCAACGAAGAACAGCAAGCAACCAACGAAGAACTACTAGCTTCTAATGAAGAATTGCAAAGTACCAACGAAGAACTACATTCCGTTAACGAAGAACTCTATACAGTTAATACAGAATATCAAACGAAAATTCGTCAATTATTAGAATTGTCCAACGACGTAGATAATTTACTCAGGAGTAGTGAAATTGGCGTAATTTTCCTAGATAGAGAATTGCGAATTCGGAAATTTACCCCCGCAGCCACAACCGCTATTAACCTCTTAGAAACTGATGTTGAACGCCCAATTCAGCACATTACCCATAACATGAATTGTCCCAATCTGCTGGAATTATTACAGCGGGTAGTGGAAACAGAACGACCCATTGAACAAGAGGTGAAATTAAACAATACGGATGTTAACTTATTGATGCGTTTATATCCATACCTTAGAGATGATGGACAAACGGATGGGGTAGTCATTACCTTTGTGAATATCAATGAAATCAAGCAAGTCCAGGAAGCTCTACAACGCCGCACGGAGGAATTAGAAAAACTTTATAATACAAATCCGGTGGGGTTGGTACTCCATGACGAAGAATTGCGATTTGTGCGAATTAACGAAGCAATGGCGGAAATTAATGGTTTATCAGCTAATGCACATATTGGTAGACAACTCCGAGAAGTATTACCAGATTTAGCAAATCGAATTGAACCGATTTTATATCAGGTATTAGCAACAGGAAAATCCGTTCGCAATGTAGAGATTTCTGGGTTTACACCTTCCCAACCAAATGTTCAAAGACATTGGATTGCTAGTTATTATCCTGTTAATCAACTTGATGGTGGTAAAGCTGTCAGTTCGGTAGTGGTGGAAGTTACCGAACTTAAACAGGCACAAATGGCTTTGTTGCAAAGTGAAGAACGATTACGAGCTTTGATGAATTCCAGCCAAACCATTTTATTTAGTTGTCAACCCATTGGAGATTATCGAGCTACCTTCATTAGTGATAACGTGCAGTTGATTCTCGGTTATTGTTCAGAAGTGTTTTTAGATGAAACTGGTTTTTGGTACGATTATATCCATCCCGAAGATAGAAATCGCGTACTGGCTGGATTGAATAGGTTGGAATTTGACAATAGCTATTCCTTAGAATATAGGTTACACTGCGCTAATGGTGACTATCGCTGGTTTTTTGCTCAGTTGCGGTTAATTAGGGATCAAGAAGATGAGCCATTAGAGTGTGTAGGCTATTTAGTTGATATTAGCGATCGCAAAGCCGCCGAAAAGATTCTCGAACAACAGGTACAAAGAGAGCGACTATTAAAACAAATCACCGACGAAATTCGCCAAAGTCTCGAACCGGAAAAAATCTTTGAAACCTCCGCAAACCGTATTGGTGAAGCCTTTGGAGTAGATCGTTGTTTCCTGCATACTTACGAACTTGAACCCACAGAACATTTACCAATAGTAGCAGAATACTTGAGCGGTGATATTGCTTCCCTTCAAGGAGTCCTAGGACCTATTGCCGGTAATCCCCAAATTCATCAAATCCTTCAGCAAGATACAGCGATTATTATAGATAATGTATTTACCGATCCACTGGTATCATTCAGCATAGAAACTTCTCAAAAAATTGGTCTAAAATCAATATTGGCAATTCGCACATCCTATCAAGGAAAAGCCAACGGGCTGATTTGTTTACATCAGTGTAATTACCAACGTCATTGGATTACTGAAGACATTGCCCTGTTAGAAGCCGTAGCTGCTCAAGTGGGAATTGCGATCGCTCATGCTAAACTTCTACAACAGGCTGAACAGCGACAAATAGAACTTGCTCAACAAAACTTAGCCCTAGAAGCAGCCACCGAAAAAGCTCAAGCCGCCAGTCGCACCAAAAGTGAATTTCTGGCCAACATGAGCCATGAAATTCGCACACCCATGAATGCTATTTTAGGATTCTCCGAACTATTACAAAATCTCGTCAGTGATGATTTAGCCCAAAGTTATCTCCAAGCCATTCAAACCAATGGCCGCACCTTACTCACCTTAATCAACGATATCCTAGATTTATCGAAAGTTGAAGCCGGGAAACTCAAACTCAACTATGAATCTGTGAATCTTCCCTCACTGCTGCAAGACATTCAACAAATGTTTTTGCAAAGAGCCAAAGAAAAAGGATTATTTTTAAATCTGCAAGTTGATGAATTCATTCCCGGAGAAATATATATTGATGAAGTCAGGTTGCGACAGATTTTCATAAATGTTGTTGGTAATGCGATTAAATTTACCGAAAAGGGTGGTATTACCATCCATGTCCATAGCCGCATTAACCCTAATATTCCCAATCATGCCCACTTAGAAATTGCCGTTTCTGATACAGGGATTGGAATTTCTCCCCGTGATCAAATTTTGATTTTTGATGCTTTTCGTCAAAGTCAAGGACAAAGTAATCGCAAATACGGCGGAACCGGGCTAGGATTAACTATTAGCCGCCGTCTAACGCAAATGATGGGTGGTACTGTTGAGGTAACAAGTGAGTTGGAACAGGGTAGCACCTTCACCTTAATATTTCCCGAAATTACAGTCACTCAAACTACAGCAAGTTCACCATCATTCACCCCAGAGAATCATGATTTAAGTCAATTTCCGGCTCTGAAAATTCTCATTGTTGATGACGTACAATCTAACCGAGATTTACTCCAGGCCTATTTTAATGCTACTGCTCACCAAATTATCATGGCAGACAATGGAGCGATCGCTCTGAAATTAGCCATTGAACATCACCCTAACCTGATATTACTAGATTTGGTCATGCCGCAAATGGATGGAATCACCGTTTTGCAAGCCCTGAAGCAAAATCCCTCCACAGCGGATATTTGCGTGATCATCGTCACAGCTTCCATTCAAGAACAGGACTTTGAAGAATTACAACCCTTAGCTCAAGGATTTCTCCGCAAACCAGTTAGTCGCCAGGATCTTTTTAGTGAGTTGCAACGTTTATTCCCCGCGCAGTTATTGGTAGACTTAAAATCTACCTCCCAAACACAAACCATCATTTCCGCAATGCCGCCCCAGTCCTTAGAAAAGTTACCAGAACTGATAAAATTATTACAACAGGAAGAAGCATCTGTCTGGAAAACCTTACACCAAACCCTGCTAATTGACCAATTACGAGCTTTTGCGCTGCGATTACAAAATTGGGGAGAACAGTATAAATGTCCTGATTTGATAGAATACGCTAACACGCTAAAAAACCAAATTGATACCTTTGATTTGGCTCATTTGGCTGACACCGCTGCTAACTTCCCAGAGATTAGCAAAAAGTTACAAAAATTGCTACCATAGGACATTATTATAAATTCTACAAATATAGAAAGCGACTGGAAGTCACGGCTACACAAACAAAGTCCGTCTGCACGGACTAAGGAAAAATCAGAGTTTTGAACCTACGCAGGTGGGTTTTGTTTGTGTAGATTGGGTTTTTAACCGCCGCTTTCATTCTCAAAAAAAATCAGAAGTTTGAACCCACGCAGGTGGGTTTTGTCTGTGTAGATGGGGTTTTTAACCGCCGCTTTAATGTTAAGTTAACTATATAAATAATGGAAAAAATTGCTTTTAATCCCCAAGATTGTACAATATTAATTGTTGATGACCTGATTCAAAATATTCAAGTTTTAGGAAGAACCCTAGAAACACAAGGATATTCTATTACCTATGCTTTAAGTGGAAAAGAAGCTCTCCAACGTCTGCAAGCAATTCAACCAGATTTAATTTTATTAGATTTATTAATGCCAGAAATGAGTGGCTTGGAAGTTTGCGAACAAATTAAACAAAATCCAAATTATCATCATATCCCAATTTTATTTCTAACTGCTAGTCACGAAGAAGAACATTTAATAGAAGCCTTTGCCAAGGGCGCGGCTGACTATGTAACCAAGCCTTTTCGAGCTACAGAATTATTAGCCCGTGTGCAGACACATATTCAATTGAAACGTCAAACCAGACAATTACAACAAAGTGAAAATAAACTCAATACCATCGTTACTCATATCAAAGATGGAATTTTAATTGTTGATGAAGCAGGAGTTGTGAAATTTGCTAATCCGGCTGCGGCGCAAATGTTTGATAGACCGTTATCTGATTTAATTAATCATGAATTGGGACTACCAATTGTAGTAGGAAAAGTTGCAGAACTTGATATTATAAGCTCCTGTGGCATCTTCGGACGTGCAGAAATTACTGTTGGTAAAACTGAATGGTTAGATCAAAAAGTCTCAATTGTTTCTATGAGAGATGTGAGTGAACGCAATCAAATTGAGAATAAATTAAGAATTGCTTTAAACAAACAGAAATTACTAAGTCAGAAATTAAAAAAACTAGTAAATACTGATGTCTTAACTGGAATTGCCAATAGACGCAACATTTTAGCAACTTTGAAAAAAGAATTTCAACGAACTCAACGTTATCAGGAAACTTTCTCAATTTTAGTAGTTGATATTGATCACTTTAAATTTGTCAATGATTCCTATGGACATCCCATTGGTGATCAAGTATTAAAAGAAATCTCTCAACTGTTAGTTAAATGGTTACGAAATGTAGATACAGTTGGACGTTTGGGAGGTGAGGAATTTATGATCATTTTACCAGCGACAGAGTTACAAGAAGCAATGGAAATAGCTGAACGTCTATGTGAGCAAATTCGTTATTTAGAGATAGATACTACTTTTCCCGCCATGAAAATTACTATCAGTATTGGCGTAACTGCTTATCAAGCTCATGATAAAACTGATACGGATGTATTAAAGCGTGCAGACGAGGCTCTTTATCGAGCTAAAAAGTTTGGACGCGATCAGGCGATCGCCATTTCTGGGTAAAGTAAAATCAGCTAAATCGGGTCTAAATTGAAAGCCATAGTTTTTTCTACATTTGAGAGCCTCGAATTGCCGACAACATAAACACCCTGGAAATTTCTGGATACACACTGTTTTAAACTTTCTGGAAGTCCAGATTTAGAAATTTTAGATCCAGGAGAAACAGCAGCTATTCTTTTAGCGAAAAAAGAAAATGCCAATTTAATTATTATTGATGATGGACTAGGAAGAAAAATTGCCAGCGAACGCGGTTTAAAAGTGACTGGTTTACTGGGAGTTTTAGAGCAAGCAGCATCTCAAAATTTAATTGATTTACCTGATGTTATTAGTCGTTTACAAAAAACAAGTTTTCGAGCTTCAGCATCATTGCTAAATTCTTTATTGAAGCGTCATTCTTATTAAGAAACATGATTTATTTTTTTTCAGGACTTATGCAAAACATCACGAAAGTAGCGGTAATCCATGAATTACCCCTACACAATAATCAGGGTTTTGGTAACATCGTGCGTAAGTCCTTTTTTTAACTCCTAATCAAATGCTAGAACACTTTATCCAGGAACTAATTCGGAAACAACGCCCCTACTACCTACTACAAGGTAATCCCATCAAGGGTATGATCTTTATTGATTAGCGATCGCTAAACTATTACATGGCCAATACTTCAGATTATTAGATTTTTATTTTCATACCTTGATTCAGCAACGCCTAAATTCTTAGAGGAAAAACATGAACCTAAAACGATTATTTTTAACAGCAGCCATAACGACTTGCATTGTCAGCACTGCCACCCAAGCCAAAGCCGATACTTACAGGGCTGGGAAGTTCACAGTTACTATAAATGCTAATACCTACCTTGGTTGTGATGCTAAAGGAAACTGCATCAAATTAGAAGACGGTACAGGATGGCAAGATCAAGGTTATCGGGGTACTACTTGGAGTAATGGGGATTATTACTACTCGGTTTCTTGGAAAGAAGATTCTGATGAGGGGATGTACTTAACTATTGTCAACAAGAATAAACGAATATTCCGCGAAAAACTGGTATCAGTTCCAGAAAATGTCCCTAAAGTTGAGCTTAAATGGGCTATTTGGTGTGATATTGTCAATATCAAATCTGGACAATTAGCACTGCGGTTTGAACCCAATGGAAAATCCAGAGCCGGTTTAAATAATGGTAATCATGTTTTACTCAAGAAACAAGAGGGGATTTGGGCTTATGTGAATGTGATTAGGGGACCAAATAAGAAAGTTGAGGGCTTGAAAGGCTGGGTTAATTCTAATTATCTTTCTTGCACTAAAGAACCCATTGATTAGCTGAAATTATGCCCTGTTCATAAGCGATCGCGAAGCGCTGCTGCAAGCAGTTCGCCTCCCTCGCTATAGACATCGCCCTCCACCAAATTCTCAAGGAAAAAAAGTAATGGCATATTGGTTATTTCAAAGTAACCCCAAATATTCCAAAAATTTGTCAAAAATTAATGGTGTATCCAGTCAACAAGCAGATTAATTGTAAACATACAGGTCGTATCTATTATGCCCAAGTTTAAAAAAAACTGGCAGGAAGAGTTTATGAAAATAATTGTCAGATTAGTGCTTTTAGCATTTGTTATTTATTTGTTAATAACACCGATTTTTAGGTTCTTTTTTCCACCAACAATACAAGCAAGCTCTTTAACCATAGGTATTTTGTGGAAACCCAGTGAGTATCAAAAGTTAACTACTTACCTGCGTTCCCATTCCCAAATTGGTAATAAAGTACAAATAGTTATTGATGGTGATGAATCACTGCCATATGAAGAAGCTAGAACCAGAATGATAAATAAAGAATGGGATATTGCCTTTACTTTATCGCCAATACTTTCAATAGCTGCTAAAAATAACGATTATCATTATGCAGCAACAATGTTTCCTAATAATCCTCCATATTACCAAGCTACGTTATTCACCAAATCCAACAGTAGTATTAAATCTCTCAGTAATTTAAAACCTACAAATACTATTGCTATGGGAGATTTCAATTCAGCATCTAGTTTCTATGTAGCTGCTTATGACCTATTTGGTAAAACCCTAAGAGTAGATATGGGGCATAAATCATCAAAAATCAAAGAATTAGTAAAAACCGAAAAAGCTGATGTAGGTGCTGCGGCTTATGAAGCAGTTAAAGATGACAAAGATTTAAAAATTATTCACCTAAGCAGAAAAATTCCCGGTGCTGGTGTTTATCTATCACCTAAACTTTCTGGATCAGATCGTGAGATTATCACAAAAGTTCTGCTTGATGCACCTCCTGAGATTAAAAAGCAAGCTAACTATGGTAGTGCTAAAGAACCTGATTACTCGCAGTTGATTAAGATTTCTTATAAAGCTGAAGACGTTTTACGATGTGCAAATTTTCAAAAGAATCCGGTCAACTTTTACTGTCCCCCTTCAGCACCTCCTTCAACACCTCCTACTGGTGATACTTCAGAAATATTAGGGCAAATTAATGGCTGGACTAAAGTTAATGATGAAACTGAATCTTTCAAGCTATCAGGAAAAGATAATAAAGCTTATGAGATAATTATACCCAGAAAAACCCTTGATCAAGTTCCTGGTGCTTCTAATGCAATTTCTTTACAAGGTAAACAAGTCAAAATTATTAATGTTATACCCCAAAAACAAGGGGGAATACTTAAACTAAGAATTGCACAGCCTAATCAATTAATTGTCTTAGGTAATGATTAACGATACCTACAAATAACAAAGCGATCGCCCCTACTAAATTCTTGAGGGAAACAAGGGATTCCTGCGGAGTGCTTTGCGATCGCGAAGCGCTGCTGCAAGCAGTTCGCCTCCCTCACCATAGACATAGACGCAAACATGGATATTAAAACGATGGTGAATTTTGTAGATTTACTTAAAACATTCAATACCAATTATTGGCACAGAATCAAGGAAATCTTGCCAAAATTCTTGCCCAAATTCTTTTATTCCATCAGGTGAGACTATTGGTGATTGCCAGCGAACCTCTTTAAAACCGACACTCTGAAATGCCCATTCATGAGTGGGAATGCTGAGGTAATAGTTATCAAAGGTGAATTTATGATTATTAATAAATGTATATTTTATGGGCGTACCTTCGATTAGTGGTGAATCTATACTTTTAATAAATCCATATTTTTCAGTTTTCAGATATGATATAGGTGCTTGAGAGGGATTGTTGTTAATAGTAACGAAACGACCACCAGGTTTAAGATTGGCAAATATACTTTCACACATTTTGAGTAATTCTTCTGGACTTCGGGCATAATTTAGGAGATAGGAAGCAACTACCAAATCAAAGCTGCCTATTTCACCGAGTTCAAGTACATCACCAAGAATATATTCAATATTTTGAAATTTTCTAGTTTCTTCTTCTCTTGCCAATTCAATCATTTTTTGGGAAATGTCTACCCCTACAACCTTTGCTGCACCTTGATCTTTGAATTTTCGGGAATAAAATCCTTCTCCACAAGCCAGATCCAGAATTGATTTTCCTGCCAAATTGCCAAGCATATTAAAATATGTATATGCTTCTATATGTAAACGAATTGGCAATTCTTTGGATTCTTTATACTCTTTGGCTATGGAGTCATAGTTACTAGCCATTTTTATATCCTGCTAGTTAAAGAAATTGGGTCTTGAATTCAAAGTTAATCTATCAAATTCTCAAATGAGTTTTTTGACAAATCCTTCTCAATCCTAAAAACTCAGTCCTGGTAAAGCGTCGAGTTTATTTGCAAATAATCCTGGTCGAAACGGATGATTGCAGGTTTAGGGATTTATAATTGCAGGTCGCTACACCTATGGATGTTGTTACAAAATTTCTCAATCTATTTTGAAATTAAAAACTTTGAATTTATGATAACTCTAAAATTTAATTATTCCTACGAAGTGCCTTGCAATAGCGAACTATTTGCAGCAGCACTTCGCGATCGAAATTCTTGAGAGAAAATCTAAGAGATCCTTGTATTCCAAGAGATAAAATTAAATACTACCTTTGTAAAGAATTGGAGTATCAGTAGCAACAGTTATACCATTTCCTTCCTGACGAAAACTTGCTGTTTTTGTGGGATCTACTTTTACTAATACAGGTTCAAATCCGGTCTTTGATGTGTTATATATAATGTATTCTCCATCATAAGTACCTTCTGTACTAGGTTGTAAAGTTTGCAGTTGTGCTGGTACATTTGCCCCTAAATTATAAAAACGCCTTGTACCTCCTGAATCATTTCTAATTGTAAACCCTCCAACAATACTAGAAGACTCTTCAGCAGTTAATTCTATAAGTAGTGTGTCTTTTTGCAGACTAATATTTGCGGTTTTGTCAACTGGATTTGAGATAATCATAATGAACCTCATTAATCAGTGCTAAATGATTCAATATTGCTATATTTGTCAGACCAATGCTTGAGTCTAAGGTCATAAATTGAATTATGTCTTTAGATCAATACTATTGCCAATTTTCCAAAATATGTCTGAAATCCAATAAAATTGTGACGATATCAATAGGGTTTCAGGGCTTTGGCAATAGTAATAGTATTGATGATCAAAGCATATTTCATCAGCAATTCTCATTTTGGACTAAAACTCGTCTCAGTTGGAAAAACTTGAACAAAAGAATAGGCTTTTTAGCTTAAACAGTAGAAGCCTCTCACCTACCCGATAGGGAGGTGATGAGATGAATACAATACGCGCGAGTGAGGAATTGCCCAAGGAACAAAATTAAGCGCAGCTTAATCAGTGTTGTTGGGTGATGAGGAATGAACACTTTATTGATTTTCTTTCAAATATTTGATATACCTATTAACAGTGGGTGTAACTCAATTAAATGCACCAAAAGCAGCCTATCAAAATAAAAGCTAATTGTTCAGCTTAACCAAAGAACCGTGGGACACAGGGTCTTAAAGCTCAGTTAATGTCTCCATAGAAGGGTCGCGCTCGTTGCCCACACTCATCTGAAAGAGAGTGTGTGGAGTATGTCACGGTAAAAAGAATTGGTGGTGAACAGCCCCGTGATCAGACGATTTTCTTCGCTTAATGCGCGAGGGGGTGGGTGTAAAAAATTCAATTTCTCAAAAAATGCCTGAAATTATGTCTACACAAGCTTTTCATGCAATTCATGGAGTTCACCCATCCGCGCACCTTGCACAGCAGGAGTTTCAGCTATTTTACTCCTTGACACTTTTCTTGAAATGGATTATCATGAAACCATCCGCGCAACTGAACCTTGAAAACTACATATATATAGGCCTTCAGCACCCTGCTATTGCAATTTCACTTACTCCCTATTAGGGATTGAAATTCTTTTTCCCAAGTACAAAAAAGATGGCTTGGATTGCAATTTCACTTACTCCCTATTAGGGATTGAAATGAATTAAGCAGGATATGGAGAAGGGTATTTATTATTGCAATTTCACTTACTCCCTATTAGGGATTGAAATGACATACTGAACCAGTTCGCAGTTAGTAGCGACAAGGTGATTGCAATTTCACTTACTCCCTATTAGGGATTGAAATTAAATAACGATATCGCAACTATCATTGTTTGTGCATTTTCTGATTGCAATTTCACTTACTCCCTATTAGGGATTGAAATATATCACTAGGAGCGGGAGGAGTATTACTAGGAACAAATTGCAATTTCACTTACTCCCTATTAGGGATTGAAATTTGAGTGGCGATCGCCGCATCACCGTAACAAACGAGATTGCAATTTCACTTACTCCCTATTAGGGATTGAAATGCTAATTCCAGTTCTTGTTCAGTAAGAAAGTCGAAATTGCAATTTCACTTACTCCCTATTAGGGATTGAAATTAAAGATGTTCTGCCTCCAGAATATCAAGTCACAGATTGCAATTTCACTTACTCCCTATTAGGGATTGAAATCAGATGGAAGCCATTGACGAATTAAAAAAAGCAGATTGCAATTTCACTTACTCCCTATTAGGGATTGAAAGCAAATATCTATAGTAGATTCAGATCGCTATGGTAGAAATTGCAATTTCACTTACTCCCTATTAGAGGGTGTTTGAAAAGTCTAATTTATTACTTGCAAGGGCGACTAGAAGTCGCAGCTACACAGACGAAACCCACCTTCGTGGGTTCAAAAGCCTTGATTTTTCGTTAGTCCACGCAGGTGGACTTTGTTTGTGTAGT
>NZ_JAQMSE010000079.1:0-10477 GCF_028330045.1 Aphanizomenon sp. CS-733/32 | reverse complement strand
CCACAACATAGTAGAATAACTCGAAGATCAAAATCTGACAGTTATTCTCCCAATCAGATCAAGTTCACAACCACAATGAGATAAGGTGCAAATATTATGGCAGTCGAAAAAACTAATTCTTCCTCCAGCTTGGCAGAAGTTATTGATAGAATCCTTGACAAAGGTATCGTAATTGATGCTTGGGTTCGTGTTTCTTTAGTTGGTATCGAATTACTAGCAATTGAAGCTCGGATTGTCATTGCTTCCGTTGAAACCTACTTGAAATACGCAGAAGCAGTTGGTTTAACTCAATCCGCAGCAGTTCCTGCTTAATTATTTGGTAGTTCGAGAATCAGGAGAGAATAACTATCAGATTGTCATTTCATAGTTATTCTCCCAATGGGATCAAGTTCACAACAACAATGAGATAAGGTGCAAATATCATGGCAGTCGAAAAAACTAATTCTTCCTCCAGCTTGGCAGAAGTTATTGATAGAATCCTTGACAAAGGTATCGTAATTGATGCTTGGGTTCGTGTTTCTTTAGTTGGTATTGAACTACTAGCAATTGAAGCTCGGATTGTCATTGCTTCCGTTGAAACCTACTTGAAATATGCAGAAGCAGTTGGTTTAACCCAATCCGCAGCAGTTCCTGCTTAATTAAGCAAATTCCCAATATCAGAATTAATGAATCTTTGAATTTAATTCTGATATTAAACCTGCTTTTTTTAATTATCTGTGTATCCCTCTTCTATCAAAATCAGGTAAAACCTTCATTTTACTAGGCTGTCTAAACCTTGAGAATCTGTTGCTTTATCCAAATAGTGATTAAAGAAGAGTATTCTGAAATTAAGATTTCTCAAAGGATATAAAAAAAAGCGAGAAACTCTGAAACTAGATTCAGTGGATTGAAAAATTCAGTGAATCTGGTTAATGCCAGTTTATTATTTTCTGGAGAAATTCATGACTGCTTTAATCCCAAAAATTCGCCAAGAACGTCAGTCAATAGTTGAAGCAGTAGCTCAACTATTTGAAGAGACTAATGAATTCTTGTCTGCTACAACAGCGAGAAGAAACGCACAAGCTCAAAAACAAGCAGAAGAACTACAAGCGTTCCGTAAGCAACTTGAGCAAACCAGCCAAGAATTTTTAGCAGCAACTGCTCAAGAACGCATTTCCAAAGCTCAAAAACAAGCAGAAGAACTACAAGCGTTCCATAAGCAACTTGAGCAAACCAGCCAAGAATTTTTAGCAGAAACGGCTCAAGAACGCATTTCTAAAGCTCAAAAACAAGCAAAAGAACTGCAAGCATTCCGTCAGGATTTGTTTGTAAGTATTTTTGGTGTTTCTAGCCGTTAATCTCTCAATACACAGAGCTTATCTGTTGGAGAATAGGTCTAAATAGTAATGCCCCCTAACATTCCAGGTGCAAAGCTGGTAGAATCAGGGGGCGAATAATAAAATTCAACAATGAGTTCAGGCCTGAAGAGTCGGCAGTCCATATTCAAACCGTAGCAACAGTAACGTATAAGTTCAATTTAGCGTTAAATTTACTACGTTTATTAAACTGGAGTTCTTACTTCATGCGCTCAACTAATGGAACGATAATAGCACATCAATTGAGAAATTTCACATTATTCTCATAATATTTCTTTTTTCCAACCATCTTAATTTACTTACCATTTTCATCTCCTAACTATGACTAAAACTAATCATAAAAGAGCAGTTCTTCGTGTCCGTCCAGGGCAGTTTGTAGTCACACCAGCTATCGAGCAAGTAGCAATTCGGGCGTTACTTTATCTCAAATCAGGATTCCCTATTCACTTACGTGGACCCGCCGGTACAGGGAAAACAACCTTAGCCCTGCACTTGGCTCACTGTCTAGATAGACCAGTCATGTTACTATTTGGAGATGACGAATTTAAAAGTTCGGATTTGATTGGTAGTGAATCAGGTTACACTCACAAAAAATTACTAGATAACTATATCCATAGTGTTGTTAAAGTTGAAGATGAATTCAAACAAAATTGGGTTGATTCTCGATTGACTCTCGCTTGTCGTGAAGGCTTCACTTTAGTTTATGACGAATTTAACCGTTCGCGACCTGAAGTTAATAACGTCTTGCTATCAGCATTAGAAGAAAAAATTCTCAGCCTTCCCCCTAGCAGTAATCAGCCAGAATACCTGAGTGTTAGTCCTCAATTCCGGGCTATTTTTACATCTAATCCTGAAGAGTATTGTGGAGTTCACTCGACACAAGATGCTTTGATGGATAGACTGGTAACTATTAATATGCCAGAACCGGATGAGATAACTCAAACAGAGATATTAGTTCAGAAAACAAACATACAAAAAGAATGTGCTTACTTAATAGTCCGGTTAGTTAAATCATTTCGGGTAGCCACAGGTGCGGAAAAAACCTCTGGTTTACGGTCTTGTTTAATGATTGCTAAAGTCTGTGCAGACAACAACATTGTAGCGACACCGGAAAATTCATTTTTTCAGGAAATTGCTATGGAGATTTTGTCTAACAGAACTCATCTATCTGTCAGCGAGTCTACAGATATTTTCCTCGATGTCATATCTCAATTTCCCACAAAAGAAATCGAGATATTAAATGATGCCGAATTGGGTAGCTTACCAACAATGGATACGCTCGCTAATACGGATTTAGGAAATGATATCCCCTTAGAGAAAGAAGTTTCTGATTACGTAAGTCAGCAAAAAAATAACGAATTCAAGGGATTTCAAAAGCCTTCAGCCAAAGTTCTTAACTAATCATTAATGCTCCATACTCTTCGGAGCAAAAATCTTTAGTTTACAAAATTCATTGTGTTTATACTATTCAAGAGTTGAATCATTCGTGACTTCTACGCCAATACTGCCAACACGTCCTCAAGCCAACTCAAGTCGAGCTATTAACACATCTACCCAGGGTTCGACTTTAGCGGACATTCTCGAAAGGGTTTTAGATAAAGGAATTGTAATTGCTGGCGATATTTCTATCTCTATTGCCTCCACAGAACTTATACACATTCGGATTCGCTTGTTAATTGCTTCCGTGGATAAAGCCAAAGAAATGGGTATTAATTGGTGGGAAACAGACCCTTATCTCAGTAGTAAAGCTCAACGGTTAGTTGAAGAAAATCAGCAACTTCAGAATCGCCTAGAGAGCTTAGAATCACAGATAAATTTACTAACATCAGCTAAAGTACAAGAGCAAATTCCCTTAGTAGAAAATACTGAAGATAATACTCATCCAACCACTGAAGACAATGCTCATCAAACCCATGAAGAAAGTATTCCATTGCCGATAGATTCTCAACTTGTAGAAAATACTGAAGATAATACTCATCCAACCACTGAAGACAATGCTCATCAAACCTATGAAGAAAGTATTCCATTGCCGATAGATTCTCAACTTGATGTCTAATTAACTGAAATTCAAGAGTTATCCATATCCAATTGATAAACGCTGGAACTCTGGCAATTTTAATGATTAAATTACATCAAAGAAATTTAAACCTTTATGTGGCATCATAAAAATGGTCTACACTCCAGTTGAAAACTCCAACGATTTCCTCACCGTCATTCCAGTTGAAAACTCTAACGAATTTCTAAACACCTCTCCTAAAAAGAAATCTAATAATGAAACGGGTTTAGCTCCCTTATTGCTGACCGTATTGGAATTGATACGCCAATTGATGGAAGCTCAAATAATTCGGCGCATGGAAGAGGATTTGCTCAGTGAATCTGACTTAGAACGAACCGCAGAAAGTTTGCAAAAGTTAGAGGAACAAATTTTAAATTTGTGCCAGATATTTGACATTGATCCAGCAGATTTGAATATAAATTTAGGAGATTTTGGCACTCTTTTACCAGCCTCTGGTTCTTATTATCCAGGAGAAACTGGTAGTCGCCCTTCGATACTAGAGTTATTAGATCGGCTTTTAAATACCGGAATAGTTGTAGATGGTGAAATAGATATAGGTGTAGCTCAACTAGATCTTATTCACGCCAAATTAAGGTTAGTTTTGACATCAAAACCAATTTAATTCCCCATTATCAATCGTAAATTTAGATTTGATTTTTTTGCAGATTATGAATACTGGTCTTTATTTGTACGGCATTTTCCCAGACCCAATTCCTGAAATTGTTGATCTTCAAGGATTGGATAAACAACCTGTTCATAGTCAGGTAGTTGACGGCTTTAGTTTTTTATATTCAGATGCCTGTCAAGAAAAATATTTGGCTTCCCGTCGTAATTTGTTAACTCATGAAAAAGTTTTAGAACTAGCAATGCACGAAGGGTTTCATGTTCTTTTGCCTCTACGGTTTGGATTAGTTGTCAAGGATTGGGAGACAATCCAAAAACAACTAATTGAACCATACAAAGAGCAATTAAATGAGTTATTTCAAAAGCTAACAGGACAAAGAGAGGTAAGCATTAAGATTCTTTGGGATAGCAAATCAGAATTGCAAGCCATGATGAAGTCTAATCAGGAGTTGAAGCAGCAGCGCGACAACATGGAAGGCAAAAATTTGAACATGGAAGAAATAATTCAAATCGGACAATTAATTGAAAGTAACTTAGCTGCTCGCAAACAGACTGTCATTCAAGAGTTCTTTGATAACCTACATCCTTTAGCTAAGGAGATTGTAGAAAGTGATCCGATGACGGAAGAAATGATTTACAATGCGGCTTTTTTAATTCCTTGGGAAGCAGAACCTGTATTTAGCGAACGAGTCGAAGCTATTGATCAAAAATTTGGCGATCGCCTACGTATTCGCTACAACAATTTTACCGCACCTTACACATTTGCCCAGCTTACTTCATAGGAGTTTTTACCATGCTGACGAAACTTTTACTATTGCCAATCATGGGTCCACTTAATGGACTTGTCTGGATTGGTGAGCAGATCCAAGAGCGTACCAATACTGAATTTGATGCTCAAGAAAATTTGCATAAACAATTATTAAACTTACAGCTTTCTTTCGATATTGGCGAAATTTCTGAAGAGGATTTCGAGATTCAAGAAGAAGAGATTCTCTTGAAAATTCAAGCCTTGGAAGAGGAAGCCCGCTTAGAATTAGAATTGGCAGAGGAGGAAGCCCGCTTACAACTAGAATTAGAAGAAGAGGAAGACTTGGCTATACAACCTCAATTTGCAATAGAAACTGACAGAGAGAAGGATCTCGTCCTATTACCCTAGTACCGCAGGAATAATAATTTTTAATGTCAACTGATTTATGGCAATAGTTACATAGCGTTTAATAAGATGATAACAAAAAACCCGCTTTCGCGGGTAATAATTTTGATTTAATGTCTCCATATCTACCAAATCCATCAAGATTTTATATCTTAATATTCAATCTCAAAAGTCTGGTAATTATTGGATTCAACAACATTCTTTAAACGCACCATACTTTGAGCATTGCTCGAGTGAGGTTGACGCAATTTATAAATCGTTCTCTCTGTGTTCTCTATCTCATTATTGAGAGAATCTAACCGTTTTTGAAGTGTAACCATTCGTTCTTTAATAGAGGATAATTCTCTGATAATACGTTGTTTCTCAGCTACCATCTTATAAAGTTCTAATTGACTAGATGCTTCAGAGATATGTCGTGGCATCGTGCTAATTTTAGCTCTAATAATACTACGATGACGAAAGCTTTTCATGATAAAACCTGAATATTTTCTAGTATTATAACCAATAAGTTACTATTGTAAATACTGAATAATTTAGAACTAAATTTATCTGGTATTTCCATGAATCGGAAAATAGTTTTATACAGGTGAAACATATGGAATTAGAAGATCTTTACACTTATGCTTTTTTAAAAACGCCTAGCTTTTCCTTGCATTTACCACAAGGTTCTACTACTTCAGTAGTTCAAATTGATGGAAATGGACTTTCAGCTATTGTCGAGCCTGGAATATCTTTAGATTCATTTCAAGATGATGATGAAAAAATTGTCCAGATGGCTATAGATCATGATCGAGTTATTTGTGATATTTTTCGGCAAATTACAGTTTTACCGTTACGTTTTGGAACTTATTTTGCCACTACAGACAACCTGCTAACCCATCTAGAAACTTACGGGCAAGAATATCTAAATAAGCTAGAAAAAATCAATTGTAAAACCGAATTTGTTTTAAAATTGATCCCTCGCATGATCGAAGAAGAATCGCCGATTTTAGAATCAGGTAGACATTACTTTTTAGCTAAGAAGCAACACTATCAAAGGCAAAAAAACTTTATTCTTGCCCAAGCATCAGAAAAAGAAATATTGATTAATTTTATCAGCAAAATCAATCAAATTCCCGTTATTATTCAAGAACAAGAAGAAGAAGTACGAATTTACCTTTTAGTCAATTACCAAGATAAAACCTTACTTTTAGAACAATTTTTAACTTGGCAGCAAACTTGCCCTCGGTGGAATCTATTTTTAGGAGAAGGTATTCCTCCTTATCACTTCATTTAATTATTTCTGCCAACGTTTATTTACTTTTTTAGCCTTTTATGAATCAATACGACTCACTTCACTTAGTCATGTTTAGCGGTAAAGGTGGAGTTGGCAAGACCACCATTTCTTGTAGTTTTGCTCGTTATTGGGCAAGACGTTTCCCTGAAGAAAAAATTTTGTTACTTTCTACAGATCCTGCACATTCTTTAGGTGATATATTACTTTCAGAAGTGAAAGATTATGCCTCACCATTAACAGATTTACCTAATTTGAGTATTCAGGCCTTAGATGCTCAAAAACTGTTATTAGAATTTAAAGCCAAATATAGTCAATTTTTAGAACTATTGGTGGAGCGAGGTAGTTTAGCTGACGGAGAAGACTTAGCCCCTGTTTGGGATTTAAACTGGCCTGGTTTAAACGAATTAATGGGGTTACTAGAAATTCAATACTTACTGTCTGAAAAAAAAGTAGATCGGATAGTAGTTGATATGGCTCCTTCTGGTCATACATTAAACTTATTACGACTGAAAGATTTTCTGGATGTGATTTTAAACTCTTTAGAACTCTTTCAGAAAAAACATCAGGTAATCACACAAACCTTCACCGGAGGTTATACAAGAGACGAAGTAGATGACTTTTTAGCTGATCTCAAACTGCAATTATCAGAAAGTAGGCGACTACTACAAGATGATACATTTACAGGTTGTTTAGTTGCCGCAGTTTCTGAACCAATGTGTTTTGCAGAAACAGAGCGATTCTTAGGAAATTTAAAAACTCTAGATGTTCCCTATGCGGGAATAGTAATTAATCGAATTTTAACAGATTTAGATATAGAGCCAGACCGCTATGCGGAACAGCAAAAATTTATCAATAAATTCTTAACAATTTCCCAAAATAAACCCGTTTTTATCGTCCCTCAACAAAAAATCCAACCATTGGGTGGAGTTGCATTAGATAATCTGGCATCTCAAATGCAGAAAATTGATAGTGTTGAACTTGCAACTCCCCCACTCATCCAATGGCCAAGCAAAATTCCCCCCAGCTTTAGTGACTTTATAGCTGAAGGGTGTCAACTAATTATTGTTGGTGGTAAAGGAGGAGTTGGCAAAACCACAGTTTCTGCCGCAATGGGCTGGGCTTTAGCTAGTCGTTATCCTGAGAAAAAAATTCGCATGATTTCTATAGATCCTGCTCATTCATTAGGAGATGCTTTTGGTCAAAAATTAGGACATGAACCTGTATTATTAACTCTTAACTTAAGCGGACAAGAAATTGATGCCAGCCAAATATTAGATCAATTCCGTGCTGATTATCTTTGGGAATTAGCGGATATGATTAGTGGGGAAGGAACAGAAACTGAAACAACAGTAAATATTGCTTATCTTCCAGAAGCTTGGCGACAGATTATGTCTCAAGCTTTACCTGGTATAGATGAGATGTTATCCCTAATTACAATTCTCGATTTATTAGACAGTAACGAGCAAGATTTGATTATTTTAGATACAGCACCAACAGGTCATCTCCTGCAATTTTTACAAATGCCAACTGCCTTAGGAGATTGGTTATCTTGGATATTTAAGCTGTGGATGAAATATCAAAATGTTTTAGGTCGGGTTGATTTTATGGGACGGTTGCGACATCTGCGCCAACAAGTTGTCCAAGCTCAAAAGAAATTAAAAGATCCACGTCATACCCAATTTGTGGGTGTAATTCAGGCAGAAGCAGCGATCATTGCTGAACATATCCGCTTAACAGAAACGTTGAAAACAATGAAAATTCAACAACGTTATGTAGTGCAAAATCGCTACAGCCAAGAACTGGCAACTGATAGTAGTTTGTTTCCCGAACAAACAATTATTCGTTTACCTAAGTTACCCAGATCGGTGGAACCACTTGCCAGAGTTCAAGGTGCTGCCAATCTTTTATTTTAAGTAGATGAACTGTTTAGCATCAATTTTTGGAGGACTATTATGAGTGATTTATTCAAAGGATTTGAACAGTTACTAGAACTGGTAAAAACCCTAGAAGAAAAGGCAGAAAACGGAGAAATCAAAACCAATGTCCAGTTTAATTCCCGACCTTTAAGCAACATTCCCCGCACAGGAAATATTCCTCGTAGCAATAATATGGGTAATGAGGTAGGTACAAGTCGGATGAACACTCAATCCCCCCCGGCTTCTGGTGCAGGTCCCTCAGATCCAGTTGTTCCTCCCGATCCCGCTTCGGGTATTGCTCTGAAAGATATCGGTGGACTGAGCGAAATTCTCAAAGAACTTAAAGAACTGGTTGCTATTCCTTTAAAACGCCCTGATCTACTGGCCAAATTGGGACTAGAACCCACCCACGGCGTATTGTTAGTTGGACCGCCAGGCACCGGCAAAACTCTCACCGCCCGGGCTTTGGCTGAAGAACTGGGCGTTAACTACATTGCTATTGTTGGACCTGAAGTCATCAGTAAATATTATGGTGAAGCGGAGCAAAGATTGCGCGGTATTTTTGAAAAAGCCGCCAAAAATGCTCCCTGTATTATTTTTATTGATGAAATTGATAGCCTCGCCCCAGACCGCAGTGCAGTAGAAGGGGAAGTTGAAAAGCGCCTCGTTGCCCAATTATTAGGCTTAATGGATGGTTTTTCCCATAGCCCAGGGGTGATTGTCCTCGCAGCTACTAACCGCCCTGACCACCTTGATCCAGCCTTGCGACGACCAGGACGGTTTGACCGGGAAGTCCAGTTTCGCATTCCTGATATCAACGGCCGCAAAGAAATTCTGCAAATTCTCACCCGTTCTATGCCCTTGGATGATACGGTTGACCTCGATTTTATCGCCGAGCGGGCGGTGGGATTTGTGGGGGCTGATTTAAAGGCTGTTTGTCAAAAGGCAGCTTATAGCGCCCTCCGCCGTCAAGTTCCTTCTATAGAGGTGCAAGCTCCAGAAAACATGACGGTTACTCAAACTGATTTTTTACAGGGACTAAAGGAAATCAAACCGGCTGTACTTCGCAGTGTGGAGGTGGAAGTTCCCCAAGTTGCTTGGGATGATATTGGTGGTTTAGAGAATATTAAGCGAACCCTGCGAGAATCTGTGGAAGGGGCGCTACTTTATCCAGAACTTTATCTACAAACTAAGGCTATTGCTCCCAAGGGGATTTTGCTATGGGGTCCTCCGGGAACTGGTAAAACTTTATTAGCCAAGGCTGTGGCTTCCCAGGCCAGGGCTAATTTTATTGGTGTCAATGGACCGGAATTACTGACCCGTTGGGTGGGTGCGAGTGAACAAGCGGTACGGGAATTATTTGCTAAGGCTCGACAAGCAGAACCCTGTGTCATATTCATTGATGAAATTGATACCTTAGCTCCGGCAAGAGGAAGTTACAGCGGTGATTCTGGTGTGAGTAACCGGGTAGTGGGTCAATTATTAACCGAATTGGATGGTGTAGAGGCGGGTGCAAGTATTCTGGTCATTGGGGCTACTAACCGTCCTGATGCTCTGGACTCAGCGTTATTACGAGCAGGTAGGTTAGATTTACAACTTAAAGTAGATTTGCCTGATTTGGCTAGTCGTTTAGATATTTTGCAGGTTTATACTGAGGGACGACCATTGTTAGATGTAAATTTAACCTATTGGTCTGAAGTTACAGAAGGTTGGAATGGTGCTGATTTAGTATTGCTGTGTAATCAAGCTGCTGTGGAAGCTATTCGCCGTTTCCGAGCGCAAGGACAGACAGATCCTGCTGATATCAGAATTACTAATGATGATTTTGAATATTCTCATCAGGTTTTAATAAGTCAACGTCATGCTTAGTTAGATAATCACAAATTTTAACATAGTAGTTAGGACTTTAGTCCTGATCTTATTCGTAGTAATTAGGACAGGGCTGAAGCCCTGACTACGGATTTTAACATATTTTAACATAGTAGTTAGGACTTTAGTCCTGATCTTATTCGTAGTAATTAGGACAGGGCTGAAGCCCTGACTACGGATTTTAACATATTTTAACATAGTAGTTAGGACTTTAGTCCTGATCTTATT
>NZ_JAQMSE010000078.1:0-11967 GCF_028330045.1 Aphanizomenon sp. CS-733/32 | reverse complement strand
ATAATGTCCTCGTTCATTTGCTGGCAATAACTGATATTTTCCACCAATTAATTCATAAACTTCTATGCTGGCTTTATTCACTTCATAAATGCCATAAAAAGCCGGTTTAATAACCTGTTCATAAATCCAGAATTTACCTTTCCAAGGAGTTTTATCTCGCTCTTCTGCACCATTCCCAGAAACAAATTCTAACACAATTAATGGCGAAATATATTCTTGCCAAAGGACATAGGAGCGTCGGGTTTTACCATTTAAAGAAGGTGGTACATTGGGAACATAGAACCAGTCTGGCGCTTCTGCACCTTTTTCTGGTGGTTCAGTAATACGCCAATAAATACCTAAATCCTGTCCAATACAATATTGACCATCAGGATAAAGTTTTTGCAACACAGGCTGAATAGAGTCTGTCAGGAGAATGCTTTGGGGATGTTCTTGCCAATTTTTCACAAATGTACCGTCCGACTCTGGGAGTTGAGTGTGGTCTGGAAGAGAGGTTTCTGGGTAAGGGCGTAAGTCTGGATCTTGCTGGACATCAGTTGTAAAAGTCATTATGTCCTCCTGCTGGTGTGAGGTTTATTTTAGTTTAGCAAAATTAGGAGGAGAAGCGATCGCCCAGCGCTCCGTATGATGTAATGAACCTACTCCTCTAATTGAGGATATTAACTTAAATCAAATTACACAGCTTGTATAAAAACTAATGACTAATGACCAATCACCACTGACTAAATTAACAGAGAATATCGCCACCATTCGCGCCCAGCTTCGCCCAGGACAAACACAAATGGCGGATTGGAGAAGGGGACCGTTGGCTGTATCTGCTGTGCCGGGGGCGGGCAAATCTACGGGGATGGCGGCAGCAGCAGCGATCGCTATTGCTCGTCAATATGAGGATTATTTAAACACAGGCAATCAGGATTATAAACAGTTAATTGTTGTTACTTTTACCCGTTCTGCCACTGCTAATATTAAACTTAAAATTCGGGAAAACTTAAAGAAATTATCTTTACCACAAACAGGATTTGCAGTTTATACTTTGCATGGTTTAGCTTTAATTATCGCTAGTCGTCATCCAAATTTATCGGGGTTACAATTAGAAAATGCGACTTTAATCACACCAAATCAAAGTCATAAATTCATTCGCACAGCAGTAGAACAATGGATTGCTAATTATCCAGAAATTTATCTACGTTTACTTGCAGGAAAAGAATTTGATGGAGAAGAAACCGAAAAACTCCGTCGTCAGTCGGTGCTACGAACGGAAATATTACCAGATTTAGCTTATACGGTGATTCATGAAGCCAAAAGTTCGGGAATATCACCAGCAGATTTATTAAAGTGGAGTGAACAAACTCATAATAAATATGACATTTTAAGCATAGCCGCTGGCTTATATGAACAATATCAAAAAATCATGCAGTTACAAGACTTTATTGATTACGATGATATGATATTGGGGGCTTTAAAAGTTTTGCGAAATCCTAGCACCTGCCGTATTGAACAAAATAAAGTTTTTGCTGTTTTTGAAGACGAAGCTCAAGATTCTAGTCCATTACAAACCGATTTATTAGAAATACTCGCTAGTCAAGAATATGCAGATAAATTAGATAAATCAGCTTTGAATTTAATCAGAGTTGGTGATCCTAATCAAGGCATTAATTCTACATTTACACCTGCTGACCCGATTTATTTTCGGGAATTTTGCGAAGATTGTCAAATTCAAGATAGACTAGCCGAAATGGATCAAGCTGGGCGCAGTACGCAAATAATTATTGATGCTGCTAACTTTGCTTTAGAATGGGTCAATAATCAAGATTTTGCCAAAACTCAACATAGACAAGCACCATTTAGAAATCAGAAAATTCAACCAGTTAATCAAGAAAATGGCAATCCTCAACCAGTAGGACAAGGTTTAGAACTTCATACCCCTAGAGATATTCATCATACAGTTGAATTACTTTCCCAAAGAGTAATTGAGTTATTTAGCGAAAATCCCCAAGCTTGTGCAGCGATATTAGTGAGAGAAAATCGCCAAGGACGATGGTTAGCTACTGCTTTAGAACCAATATGTGAACAACATAAAATTAAACTTTATGATGTGGGAGAAAAAGAACGCCGTTCTCATGTTCCTCAAGAAATTCTATCATTATTGCAGTTTTGCGATCGCCCCCATTCCCCCGATTATCTCAAAGCTACCTTAGAAGTCCTTGTCGAACGACAATTAATTCCTACCCAAGATATTAACACTCTAGCTAGTTTACCAGAAGAATTTCTCTATCCGGGTGTTTTAGCCACACCCCAAACAGAAATAGTCCAAAAAGCGGCTCATCTTTGTCGGAGTTTACTCAGGGCTTATTTAGAATTACCATATTATCAAATAATTTCTTTTTTCGCCTTAACTTTAAAATATGATCAAGCCGAATTAGCCACCGCTGACAAACTTGCAGAACGGGTAAATCTGCAAATTTTTGGGAATAGTTCTATGGGGGCAATGATCTCAACTTTAAGTGAAATTGTCAACTCCGAAAGATTTGAATCTGTAGAACCAGAAAATGTAGAAGCACAATACACCAAAGCCGGACAATTAACAATTATCACCATGCACAAAGCCAAAGGGCTAGACTGGGATTATGTATTTTTGCCTTTTCTCCATGAAAACTTAATTCCTGGACGATTTTGGATTCCCCCCCAAGGACAATTTTTAGGTGATTTTACTTTATCAGAAGTTGCCCGCGCCCAAATTCGTGCCGGACTTCACAAAAGACCCATACCGGATATTAACCAAGCGTGGGAAGAATCAAAATACCTGAAAATTGCCGAAGAATATCGTTTACTTTATGTTGCCATGACTAGAGCCAAAAGACTCTTATGGATGTCTGCGGCTCAAAAAGCACCTTTTACTTGGAATAAACCGGAGAATTTACAAACATCAGCCCCTTGTCCAGTTTTTACAGCTTTAAAACGGCAATTTTCTCAGTGAAATAATGTATACTCAAAACGGTTGGGACATAGACTTTTATAAAATCAAGAAAACCCCAGATTTGTAGGGGTAAAGTTAAACGGGCGGTTAGAAACCGCGTCTACACAGGCAAAACCCACGCAGGTGGGTTTTAAATTCTTGATTTTTTCTTAGTCCGCGCAGGCGGACTTTGTTTGTGTAGCCGCGAATTCTATTGGTCTTCTAACTGACTACTGAATTCTCTTGGTGAACGTCGTTTTAACTCGACTGACTCGGTGCGGGGTAATAAGTCAAATATTTCTCTCAATTTGTCGTCTATTTCCTCAAAAGGTACTTGACCTTTTTTATTCAAGATTACCTTACCTGACTGGTCAAAAACTACAACTTGAGGAACACTTCCTCCATAGTAATATCCCGCTTCTGTGGGTTCATAAGTCTTGTCAGCGAAAAGAGTATCAACGCTGACAGGAATGATTTCCGTAGCGCGACCATAGAATGCTTGCATTTCGGAAACAACTGGGGCGTATTTTTTGCAATCACTACTATCATCAATGTAAAATGTCAGTATGGCTGGTTTATGTTCGGCTAATGCCTGTGCTAGAGTTTCTTTGGGGGGAATGAGAGAACCATTACCAGCATAAATTACAAAAATATTGCCATCATATCGGTCATCTTTAATACCTGCTAAGGCTGGCTGCATACTAATTACGAATAGGCAAACAAGCAGCAGCAAGCATTTCGACACTAACCGTTTCCAATTAGTAATTATTTGAGTTTGTGAAAAAAGCCACTTTATGCTATTCATTAACAGAAACCTTGTCTTTGCTACTATTTTTTGTGAGTTTGTGCTGAATTGATGTTAACTGGTTTGGATAATAATCACACGCACGCACTATTTTTTAAGATAACCTTTACATGGTATTTTCAGAGAAAAAATTATTTGTCAGTGAGACTATACTCCTTTTGATGCTATCTTTTCTAATTAGTTAAACTTATACCAAGTTAAGATGAAGCTCTATAAAATCAGATTTTCAGAGTAATTTACCGCAGATAAACGCAGATAAACGCAGATGAGGACGGATGAATTTATGGATTTTATGATTCTGTGCAGCTTCACATAAAATTGGGATTACGGGTTAAAATTCTTTTGGCAATTATAGGTTATTTATAAATCATGACTGTGGGTAAAAAAATAAAGGTTATAGATAGACTCCGCTTGGGTTTTGCCGTATCAATGGCTAAAAGTGTGACGTTTTTGGTGCGGTCATTGCGTCTTGGTGCTGCTAGTGTTTTACCCGGTTCGATTGCGCGACGAATAGAACCTCGGATTTTGGAGTTATTGAGTCAGCAGGTTAAAAATGGGGTAATTCTCATTGCGGGGACAAATGGGAAAACTACTACGGCGTTACTTCTATGTACTATTTTAGAACGGAATGGTTTCTATGTTGCCCATAATTCTACGGGTGCAAATCTGGAAAATGGGTTAGCAACGGCTTTGATAGATAATGCTAGTCTGCTGGGAAATCTGAATGTAGATTATGCAATTTTGGAGGTTGATGAAAATATAGTTCCCAAGGTTTTAAAACCATTACAACCGCGAATTATTCTCTGTTTGAATCTATTCCGTGACCAGTTGGATAGATATGGGGAAGTGGATAGTATTAGTAAGCGGTGGACTCAGGTAATTGCTACTTTACCACCAACAACTATAGTGATTCCCAATGCTGATGATCCGACTTTATCCTATTTGGGTCAACAGTTACCCCAAAAGGTTTTATTTTTTGGTTTAAATGAGCCTGAAAATTATTTAGAATCTATTCCTCATGCGGTTGATTCTATTTATTGTCCTAACTGTGGTCATGCTTTAGATTATCAAGGGGTTTATTTGTCCCATTTAGGAGATTTTACTTGTCCTAGTTGTGGTTTTACTAAAAGTAAACCTGCTTTATTAAGTCAGGAATGTCCACAAATTCTCGTGGGTTTATATAACAAATATAATACTTTAGCAGCAGCTACAGCAGCGCAAGCATTAGGAGTTGATGAGGTGAGTATTAGGGATGGAATTAATAATTTTCAAGCTGCTTTTGGTCGTGCGGAAGATTTAGTAATTGATGGTAAACGGGTACGGATTCTATTATCAAAAAACCCTGTAGGAACAAATGAAACTATTCGTGTCGTCACTCAAAGTACCGATAAAACTACTTTATTGGTGTTGAATGATCGCACTCCTGATGGTACTGATGTATCATGGATTTGGGATGTGGATACAGAAAAGTTGGTAGCAAGGGGTGGAACGTTGATTGTGAGTGGCGATCGCGTGTATGATATGGCTTTACGTCTACGTTATAGTCAGGAATCTCTGGACAGTGACATCAATCTGATTGTAGAGCCAAATTTGCAGCAAGCGATCGCTACTGCTCTAGAGCATACACCAGCAAATGAAACTTTACACATTCTCCCCACCTATTCAGCCATGCTGGAAGTGCGAGAAGTATTAACTGGTAGGAAAATTCTCTGATAATTGACAACTAACAACTGTAATAACTGTTTATATGTGAATTATGAAAATAGTCAACCTGATTTTGCTGGCTTTTCCTCTGTTTTTTGTATCTCTGCTATTGGTAATTAACCCAGCACACGCTTCCCAATTCAAATCTACATCTGCTGTGCAAATGATTGTGGTGACATCTACTCAAGCCAATCTTGATATAGTTACACCGCAAATAAATAACATCACACATTCTGTAATCGAACAAGCTGGTTGCAGTTGTACTAATTGTGTTCAAGCTAATTTACGAAAATTACAAGGTAAACTACCTACGGCCGGAATTTAATAAATTAGAACAATAAATGTTTTACAAGACACAGACTTGCTGTGTCTTTATTACTTTATATAATTATTTCTGGACTTTTTAATATATTCATCAATTACAATAAATTATGTCAGAAAAAAAACTATCTTCACATTTATTGAAAACTATCATTTTAGGTGTAATGGTAGGTTTATTTGGATGTGGAAATAAAACTATTAGTACAGCATATAATACCACCAATAATAATATTAATAATAATTTGCCCTTTGTCGTAGCAACTAATAGCGTAATTTGCGATTTAACAAAACAAGTTGCTGGAGATACAATTAATCTTATTTGTTTAATTCCTCCTGGGATAAATCCTATAAATTATAAACCCGTACCAGAAGATAATCAAGCCATTAAAAATGCTAGTTTAGTATTATATCATGGTTATAATTTTGAACCAGGGTTAATTAAAATTATTGAAGAGATTAAAAAGCCTAAATTAAAAATTGCCGTTGCTAAAACTATCGGTGTAAATTTCATCAAAATTGGAAAAGACGGTAAACAAATTGTTGAACCTCATGTTTGGCATAATCCAAATAATACTATCAAAATGGTAGAGATAATTAATAGTAGTTTAATTAAACTAGTACCAGAAAATAAGAATATCTATAATAAAAATACAAAAAGAGTCACCCAAGAAATCAATCAAATCAATAATTGGATTAAAGTCAGACTAGCTAGTATTCCCGATAAAAATCGTAAATTAATTACAACCAATTCAGCCATGATTTATTATGTCAAAGCTTATGATATTCCCTATTCAATCAATTTAGGTAATGTTAAAAATATGGGAAAATTGACAGATACAGAAGTCAGAAATTTGGCTAAGGATATTCAAAAAGCTAAAGTACCAACAATTTTTGCAGATACAAATACCAATTCCAACTTACTCGCACCTGTAGCGACAGCAGCGGAAGTAAAAGTTTCTCAAAAACCACTTTATATTAACGGACTAGGTGAACTAGGAAGTGACGGAGAAACCTATCAAAAAATGATGACAACTAATACAAGAATCATTGTAGAAGGATTGGGAGGAACATATTTAAAGTTTCAGGTGAGACAATAATTACTGACACTTGAAAATTGTTATCTACTCATCACCAAAACCTGATAAAATACCCAAACAACATTCTAAAAATTAGTCGGTAGGCAAAAATAAATAGAACTATGTTAAGTAAGTTAACAGATTCTGAAATTGGCTCGTAGTTAGGGCTTTAGCCCTACTTTCAGGTCTAAAAACCTTACTACAAACCTTTAATTATTTACGTTACTCTACCTAGGAATTAAAGTTATCAATTAATTGGATTCTGCCCAATTTTTCGCCCAATTGAGAGTTTGATGAACTTCTTCCAGAGTTGCAGCTTCACAATAAAGACGTAAAACAGGTTCAGTTCCACTAAATCTAATCATTAACCAACTTTGATCAGCTAGGCGGAATTTATAACCATCAATTGTTTGGCAACCGATGACTTCTTTACCCGCAATTTCTGTTAAAGGTTGGGATTGCAACTGTTTTAATAGTCGCCCTCTGACTTGCATATTTGCTAAAGGTAAATCAATCCGATCATAGCTGGATGAAAAACCAGTTTGTTGTTGTAAATAGCGATAATATTCACCTAAATCTAACCCCGATTCCACCACAGCTTCTAAGACATAAAGTGCCGATAATAAAGCATCGCGTTCGGGAATATGGCTACCATAACCAATGCCACCGGACTCTTCACCACCTAATAATACCTGGGTGGCTAACATTCGGTCAGCAATGTATTTATAACCTACTGCTGTTTCATGGATAGAAAGGTTATGTAATGCGGCTACACGGGGCATTAAGTCCGAACCACTCACAGTTTTGACGATTTCGCCCTGAAAGTTGCGGCGCAGGGTGAGATGGTCAATTAAGATGGGAATTAGGATTTGGGAACTAAGGAAATTAGCATCTTGATCTACGGCGGCAATGCGATCGCAATCTCCATCAAATACCAAACCCACAGTTAAACCAGTTTTATCGGTTTCTCGATGGGTTTTCATAACTGTAAATAGTCGAGAAAGATACTTTGGTAAAGGTTCAGGCGCACCACCTTCAAATAGAGGATCACGGTCGCTATTAATTTCCTTAACTTGTTCCCCTAATAATTGGGCTAATCCCCCAGCCGCTGCCCCGTGCATGACATCCACAAATATTGTTAACTTGCCAGTTGCGATCGCTTCTTTGATTTTGTCAATATCAACTTTAGCGGCTAATGCTTGACAATAACTCGGCCAAGGATCAAAGGTTTCTTCCTTACCTGTCATCGCTGCTGGGGCAACTTTTTCTGATAATAAAGCTTCTATCTCTTGAGTAACTTCCGGTGGTACTGAACCGCCAAAAGCACTTTTAACTTTTAATCCTAAATATGCGCCAGGATTATGACTAGCTGTGACAACTAATGCCCCTAAAGCCTTGAGTTCTTTAGCCGCCCAACTGTAAGCCGGAGTTGGGGCAAAGGTTTCGCTAAACAGGACATCAAAACCCACTGCGGTGACGGCATTAGCAACCACACGGGCAAACTCTTCCGCCATAAATCGGCGGTCATAACCGACAATAATCGTTCGGCTACCCACTTGGGAAAAGTAAGTATTATGTAAAACTTTGGCTGCTACGGTTGCGACTAATGCCAGACGTTCAAAGGTAAACTCCTCACCTATCACACCCCTCCAACCATCTGTACCAAATTTGATTGGGTTGTTAGTTACAACTGACATAAAAATATCCTAAATTTCTCACTGAGAATTTTAACATTAGTCAGTGGTAAGTTGTCAGTTGTCAATTGTCAGTTGTAATAAAACTCTTCCTATATTCCCAATTCCCAATTCCCAATTCCCTTTAACTTAACAAAGAAATCGCCATTGGTAAAATCCGATGTTCTTGGATTTGGATTCTCGCGTGTAGTGTTGCTGATGTATCATCTGGCAAAACGGGAACAGCCGCTTGAATTAAAATTTCACCACTGTCAACTTCTAAAGAAACAAGATGTACAGTACAGCCCGTAATTTTGACTTTAGCAACTAAAGCCTGTTCTACAGCTTGCACGCCTTTAAAACTCGGTAATAAACTGGGATGAATATTAATCATCCGATTAGGAAAAGCGTCAATTAAAACTTGTGTGACTAATCGCATCCATCCCGCCATAATCACAAATTCTACATTATACTGCTGTAGTGTTTGGACAACTTTATGATCAAATTTCTGACGATTTTTGTAGTCCCGATGATTTAACAATACAGATTCTACACCCCAATTTTTAGCCATAACTGCTGCTTTCGCATCAGGATTGTTGTAAATTAAAACTTGAATTTGGGCATTAATTTTACCGTCGGCAATAGCTTGGGCAATTACTTCAAAATTACTACCATTCCCAGAAGCCATAATTCCTAGTTTCAAAGGCTGATTCGAGGAAATTTGGTGATGATAAATATCAGGATAAATGAGACTGTCAGTAGTACTTATTGGGGAATTTTGAATCATAGACAATAATTATTTTCACAAAATTTTTGAAAGTCGAGATTTTCAGATCCCGACTTCTTAGAGAAGTCGGGGATCTTGTTATTTAAAATTCTCGTCTTAAGAAAATAATAATGGCGATCGCTAACAACATAAAACTGTAAAGTAAACTATAACCTGCATTGGCGACTAATGTGATTGGATCAGGTAGTGCTTGTAAACCGTAAACAGCATCATTCTTTAAATCTAGTCTAGATAAATCTGGCAAGATTAGATATAAACTTTGGGTAATGCGTTCCATCCCAGGATTCTGACTTAATTTACCTAATGCCACTAAATCTTGAGTAACATTCCCCATTAAATACACTGCAAATGTTAGGGATGTAGCTATTAGTGAACTGGTAAAAACGCCTAAAGTAATGGCTACGGCAGTAATTAAACATAATTGCAAAAATAAGAATAGCGTAGCCAGAAAAATGCTAATAATTGGATAGGATACTTGACCAACTTGTAAGAATCCTAAATAAATTATTGTCATTGCAGTAATGAGGACAGCGATAACTGCTGATAACCCTAAATATTTACTAGCAATAAATTCACTGCGGCTGATGGGTTTGGCAATTAATACTAAAATAGTGCGTTTTTCAATTTCTTTGTTAACTAATCCTGTGCCGATAAAGATAACGACAATTAAACCAATGACGTTCATTGTTGCCAAACCAAAGTCCAAAAATATTTTATTACTGGTAGTGCCGGCAAATTCGGGAATGGCACGGAAGGCAATAGCCAGGATGATAGCATAAAAGCCGATGATGTACAGAATGCGATCGCGGATCACTTCCTGAAATACATTCTTAGCCATGACGACAGTTCTAATTACATTCATAGTAATTACTTCTTCCTTATTGTTGTGCTGGTGGAGAACCCATGATAAATTTACTTGTGCGATCGCAAGTCACACGGGCAACGGTATCTTTATTATCTGTTTGTTTACCAGAGTTAGATTGTTCTATCAAACAAGATTTTTTCCAGTAATATCCTTGAGAGTTGGCGCTAGGACCCCCCCAAATTGTCAAAATATCTAGCCTATATCCATATCCAGGCTTGATATTGACTACACGGGGTTCAACTCGCCATAGTAGTCTTTCTTGAGATTTACCTAAATTACTATTAATCGTTCTTTTCCCCAAGTTGCCTAGTTGCTGATTAGCTTCTAGTAACCATTTTTCTACTTCACCCCAAGGTTTATTATCAAGTTGTTGATTAACTAAAGGTTGTAATTTATTTAAAATCAAATCACCAGTTTTTGGCTTTCGTGCTGGTGGTTCTAATCTAATCACAAAAGCACTTTTCTGGAAATTATCTGCTCGTAAACTAGGATATTCTTTTAACCATTTATCTATCACAAAGTAAAACTGAAGCCAACAACTAATTAGCATACACCAAGCTAATAAAACTACAACTTTTTGACGATCTTGTAATTTAGGAAGTTTGGCTTTTGCTGATTTTCCACCTGTGCCTTCAAAGAAATTAGGTATGGCTGTAACTATGGCAGCTATGGTTGGCCAAATAACTATCGTATTCGATGTTAATACACCTTCTTTGTGTCCAAAGGCAAAGACGCTCACTAAAAAGCCCGTGATTACTGCCCCAACTGGCATAAAAGTTCCGGGAATTCTTAAAGGATCATCTGTGGTATACCAAGTTGTTCCTGCTAATAAAAATAACCAACCACAAAAGACAATAATATCCTTAATATACCCTATGGCAAAATATGATATTCCCCAAGAAAAAACACTCAAATAGATAAATGTTTGCCATGAATATGCTTTAGCTGGGGTCAGAAATTTTTGCACTCCTGCAAATAAATCCTGAATATATTTAAATATGCCACCTATTTCCTTCAATAAAAAGTTCATGAGATTACCTCTAATTAATGTAGTGATGAATATTGATCATTTTACCGAGAGCGAATTAATATGATCAAGGTTATGGCACTGTAACTAAGTGAGTTCGCTATTAATGTGGCCGTGATTAAATTAGTATTCTGCAACTTAGCTATGTTCATATAACTAGCTCTTTGTTGTGAATAAGTTGTTTCTGGCTGGGTGTTTTTTCCCCCTTCATTCATAAAAATGATGAGAATCTTCATCAATAAGAATTTGACTAAAAAAGTGGCCATGAAAATAGTAAATGATAATACAATTATCATTGTACTAATGCTAGGAGCTTTCAGCTTATTGAAAAATACATAATTAATCAATTCGGCTTTGATGGGGATGGGTAACATCGGTTCGACTGTGAAAAACACAATCCAGCCAATGACACTGGAAAAAACATTTAAGGCAATGGCATAAAAAATGCTGGTTCTTTTATCAAACTTCAACCATTTATTCAGAACATAGGCTTCTATGGGAATGGCAGCTAGTAAGAATAATATTTCAAAAAATATTGCCCCAATAGGCAAAATTATAGGTAGTGATAATTCATCAGACATAATGGTAACAACAAGAAGATTTTAGGAGTTAGCTTAGAGGGTGTTTGAAAAGTCTAATTTATTACTTGCAAGGGCGACTAGAAGTCGCAGCTACACAGACGAAACCCACCTTCGTGGGTTCAAAAGCCTTGATTTTTCGTTAGTCCACGCAGGTGGACTTTGTTTGTGTAGT
>NZ_JAQMSE010000077.1:0-7725 GCF_028330045.1 Aphanizomenon sp. CS-733/32 | reverse complement strand
CTTTATTTTGCCAAGCACTTAATATTTTCTGTCTTATATCAATCGAATATGCTGCTGCCATACATCTCAATTATTTTATTTTTTTTACATCTTTAAAGTTTACCATCTTTGTACTGCGTTTGATCTCAAACTGCTGTAGGTTCGTATTTCTTTTTATCAATCCATTCTTTAACATCTTCAATAGCAAGCTTTTCTTCACGGTTTTCGTCACATTCATTAATGACTGCTGTTATTGCTTCTGGATGAAGTAGATAATTTTCATACATACGTCGAGGCAGTAATTTAACAGGTTTTTTACTTCTTTTCTGCAACTCCTTTTCATCATTATCCGACCTATTCTCACGGTCAAATAAGAATCCAATAGCAGGTGGAAATAAGCTTGAACCTCCACTAAGCTTGTCATAGATATCAAATATCAAGTTAGCATTTTTATTATCTAAACGTCCTACATCCTGAACAGCCAAAATTGTAGTACCTAACAATGATTTTTCGGCTAATTTCTCTAAAATTAATGGAAAGCATATTTGCTCTGTTGGACCTTCTACCCAAAGAATATTATCAGCACCAAAAACATCTGATAAACTCACACCAACTTCTGCTAAAAGTGACCTTTGTTCCCTTGCTTCTTTGGCATTTATCACTGATACTTTAGTTTCACAATCTTCATATTTAAGCATGATAATTTTAGAAGGATTAGCAGCATTAATTATCGTTGGTGAATGAGTAGCTATAAAATACTGGTGCTGTGGAAATTGTTTCAATATCTCAATTAGTTTTTTTGCTGCCCCTGGATGTAAAAATGATTGTGGTTCATCAATAATTATAGTTCGTGGTTCGGGTGAATTCATGACAACATATAGAATAGCTAATACTTGACCGATACCTGTACCGCAAGATGATAAAGAAACAGCTAAATCTACCCTTTCGGTTTCTGGTTCTATATTCCAAACCATAATTTCTAGCTGATTATGATCCCTAGGTTCAACTGCTATTCTTTTAATATGGGGAAAAATTTGATTTATGTATTTGTTATACCTGTCAAAAGCTGTTGAGTTTCGACTTTGTAAACCACTCAAAACTTCAGCTAAATTAGATGCATTTGGTTCTAAAATTGACTTATTTCCAAAAGCACATTTGCTGATATTTAGTCGTTCAGCATAAAATCTATATATACGGCTTTTAAAGAGATTAAATAGCTTAATTAAAATAGTATCAGATAGCGTTGCAGATAGGTCGTTATTAAGCTCTAAATTCCCATCAACAGTTAGTTTAATATCAAGACAATGGTAAATATTTTCGCCATTTGCACTACCTCTTATCGGATAAATATTTTCGCTATTTTCATAACTTATTACATCACTTGAATTACAATATAAAATGAACGGTAAATCTGTATTATCTATATCAATAATATTTAGAACCATACAATGAGACGATAAATTCTACAGAGTCATCTTTACTAAGTGATTTGTCCAATTGATCAATTGTATAATTAACATTATAATCATGGCTCTTTGATTGATCGTATACTGTCGGAATGACCAATGGCAGTAAACGTTGACCTAGAATTAACCTTAATTCTTCTTTTTGAAGATATAGATAAAGTTTAGATTGTGATCGGGTATTTTCTAATTTAGATAATGGACTTTTTAAAGTTTCAATACTGCAATGTGGCACATTATTAAAATTTAATGTCAGTGCTTCTAATAGTGCTGTTTTACCCGCATTATTCTGACCAACAATAATATTAATACCCGGTGTAAATTCCAGTAGACCAGAATCTTGAAAAGATTTGTAGTTGAAAAGTTGAAACTTGGAAATGTGCATATAAATTAACAGTAGTGAATTTTGGTCATGTATGTTAAATAACTAAAATAATTATAATAGTGATTGTATTTTTTATTTCAGCAAAGCCAAATATTGTTTATTTTCTCAATATTCTTGACAAATAGTTCAATTTACAGATATGAATAAGCCTCAGATAACTTACGTAACTTCAACTACGCAAAAAAGATACATTTACAAAAATTCTCATAAGAATTCGGGCTTCAGGAATGCAATTGTTGGTCATTGATACCGAGAGCAAATTTGTATTAACTGGCTTTGCTAAGGCATTAGCCCAAACAGCCGCAGGTATATATTATCACCTACCCAAAGCGACAGATAAAGTGATCGCCGCTATGATAGAGACGCTATAGCGGATATAAAAGTTAAGTAATCTGACAAATAATTATTTAAACTAAAAAATATCCTCAGAGATGTAGATATTTAGCACTGCTAAAACCCCCACACCTCTATGTTCTTTGTCATTTTGCAAAAGTGTATATTCCACCCGTGTTTAGTATAAACGTTATTTTTTTCATCAATACCGTCAAAACTCTGAACTATTGTCAAAAAGTCTAAGCTGACAACTTGATACTTGAGACAGTTAACCGATTCCATGTCAGTTCTTTGTCAACCTCATCCCATTTCCAGCGTAATAAATGGGCGGGTTGTTTGGCGGCAAATTTTGGCAAATTGATAGCTTGCCTAGGTGCGTCTGTAGCAAGGCTAATGGCGGTTTCTATGTCACAAATTCCCCATTTTACTAGATTTTGAACTCCAGTTAATAATGGTAGGGTTGTTCCTGATAAAGTGCCATCTTGTAATCTGGCTGTACCGTTAATAACTTCTATTTGTCGGGTATCCCAAGGATAGATGCCGTCAGGTAATCCTAATGGTGCAAGGGCATCACTGACAATAAATAACCTTTCACTGGCACGCAGAAGAATTTTTAAGATCATTGGGGTAACGTGCTGACCATCGGCAATGAAGCCACAAAACACATCAGGATTGTCCATGGCTGCGCCTAATAAGCCCGGTTCACGGTGGTGTAGGGGTGGCATGGCGTTAAAGGCGTGGGTGATCATTGTAGCACCTTGAGTAAAGGACTGTTGTGCTTCTGTGGCTATGGCTTGTGAATGTCCTAAGCTGACAGTGATTCCCAAGGAACGCAAGTAGGGGATGACTTTACCTGTGGTGTCTAATTCTGGTGCGAGGGTGATGACTTTGAGGATATGGGCATAATCTCCTAATACCCGTTTAACTTGATCTATGGTGAGGGGAAGAAGATATTCGGCTGGATGTGCGCCGCGTTTGTAGTAGTTTAAAAAGGGACCTTCTAAATGGACTCCGAGAATTTGGGCGGAGGTTGGAGAATTGGGGGTATAATTGGCGAGAATGGCGAGCGATCGCTGAATATTGGCGATGGAGGTTGTCACTAGGGTGGGTAAATAGCCGTCAACTCCTGCTTCCCATAGAAATGAAGAGATTTTTGACAGCATAGAAGAGTTTTCTGCTGTTAATTCCGGGAAGGCTAATCCTAGTCCACCATTGATTTGTAAATCCACACCACCTAAAGAAATCCAGTCTCCAGCTACATCTAAAATTTGTAAGTTTTGTGGTACAACTTTTTCCCATGCTGCATTCATGGGCATAATTTCCTCAATTATGCCTGCTTGGTTAACTAAGATTCTTTGTAAATCTTGATAACCGGGGACTTTTGCGTTGATAATATCTACATTTGCCAGCATGGTATTTTTGTCATTGGTCATTGGTCATTGGGAATAGATAGAAATTTATTCTCTCCCTGTCACCTGTCCCCGTGGCGTAGCACCTGTCCCCGTGGCGTAGCACCTGTCCCCGTGGCGTAGCACCTGTCACCTGTCACCTATTCCCTAAATTATATGAGTCTTGAAGTTGGTATTGTCATGGGTAGTGATTCCGATTTGCCTACAATGAGGGATGCGATCGCTATTTGCGAAGAATTTGGTATTGTAGTTGAAGTTGCCATTGTCTCTGCCCATCGTACCCCAGAACGGATGGTTGAATATGCTAAAACTGCACATCAACGCGGTATCAAGGTAATTATCGCTGGTGCTGGTGGTGCGGCACATCTCCCTGGTATGGTAGCATCTTTAACTCCTTTACCTGTGATTGGTGTTCCCGTCCCTACTCGGAATTTACAAGGTGTGGATTCTTTATATTCTATAGTGCAAATGCCAGCAGGAATACCTGTTGCTACTGTCGCTATTGGAAATTCTAAAAACGCTGGACTTTTAGCTGTCCAAATTCTGGCTACTCACCAACCAGAATTACTGGAAAAAGTGCAAGTTTATCGGCAAAGTCTCTGTAATATGGTCATGGAAAAGCAAGCTAAACTAGACCAGATTGGATATGAAAAATATTTACAACAACAATAGATATTTACACAAGGCGGTTAGAAACCGTATCTACACAGGCAAAACCCACCTGCGTGGGTTAAGACTTATTGGTTATTAGTCCGTGAAGACGGACTTTGTTTATGTAGCCGCGATTTATAATCGCCAGGGCTTAGTGCAAAATATAAATATTCACATAACTCCATATTAAGCCGTGAACCATCCTATCAACACCTCAGCCCAAACCCAAAATCGCAAAGCAGATCATATTCGCATCTGTTTAGAAGATAATGTCCAATCTCCAGTAATTACCACTGGTTTAGAAAAATATCGCTTTACTCATGCTTGTTTACCAGAAATTGATGGTAAAGATATTGATGTGAGTACGACATTTTTGGGAAAATATCTCCATGCACCTTTGTTAATTTCTTCCATGACGGGAGGAACAGAACAAGCGGGGATTATTAACCGTCGTCTGGCTGAAGTCGCCCAAGCATATAAATTACCAATGGGTGTAGGATCTGTAAGAGTGGCAGTGGAAAAACCTCAAGTTGCGAATACGTTTGCTGTTCGTAAATATGCGCCAGATATTCTCCTCTTTGCTAATTTAGGCGCGGTACAGCTTAATTATGACTATGGTATTGATGAATGTTTGCGAATTATTGATCTAGTCGAAGCTGATGCTTTGATTTTACATATTAACCCTTTGCAGGAATTCATTCAACCCAGGGGTGATACTAATTTTCATGGCTTGCTTGACAAAATATCTGACTTGTGTAACAAATTACCAGTTCCCGTCATTGCCAAAGAAGTAGGTAATGGAATTTCCGCAACTATGGCAGAAAAACTGATAGCTGTGGGAGTGCAAGCTATTGATGTGGCTGGCGCTGGGGGTACGTCTTGGGCGATGGTGGAAAGTGAACGGGCAGAAACTGCCTTACAGCGGCGGTTGGGGCAAACATTTGGGGACTGGGGGATACCCACAGCCGATTGTATTGCCAGTATTCGGGAACATGATCCCGATGTTCCCTTAATTGCTTCTGGGGGCTTACGCAATGGTTTAGACGTGGCTAAAGCGATCGCTCTGGGGGCTGATATTGCTGGTTTGGCAATGCCCTTTCTCAAAGCTGCGGCAGTATCGGAAGCGGCTGTAGTAGAATTGACAGAGGTATTAATTGCCGAAATCACCACTGTATTATTTTGCACCGCCAATAGCAGTCTGTATAAATTAAAGCAATCTCAGAGTCTACAACGAACAACTGACTTATAAATAACTAATGACTAATTTTCTTAAACAAACCTTAGCAAGTTTAATTGGTAGTTTACTAGGACTGACAATTTTTTCTGGAGTCAGTACCCTGGGATTCTTATTAATATTAATTGCGGTTGCTAGTTCTCAAAGTTCAGCCCCAACAGTGAAAGATAAGTCAGTTTTAGTTTTCGACTTGTCTATGAAAATCACCGATAGTGAACCTAATTCTAGCCAAATTTTGGAGAAAACTTTTAGCGGTGTTGAAGAAAATAACATCACCCTTCGCAAAGTTGTGGAAACCTTAGATAAAGCCGGACGTGATCAAAATATTGTAGGTATTTATATAGATGGAACTAATGCTAATAGTGCAGTTGGTTATGCTTCCTTGAAAGAAATCCGTCAAGCATTAGAAAAGTTCCGCAAAACTGGCAAAAAAATTATTGCCTATAGTCCAGATTGGCGTGAAAAAGAATATTATCTCAGTTCCGTAGCCAATCAAGTTATAGTTAATCCTATGGGAGCAATGGAAATGAACGGTTTAAGTTCACAACCAATGTTCTTAGCGGGAGCATTTGAAAAATACGGCGTTGGTGTGCAGATTGTGCGGGTGGGTAAATTTAAGGGTGCAGTAGAACCGTTAATTCTTGATAAACTCAGCCCAGAGAACCGGGAACAAACCCAGAAATTGTTAGATGATGTGTGGGGAGAGTGGCGGACATCTGTGGGTGCAAGTAGAAAGATTCTACCGCAGAAATTGCAAGCGATCGCTAATAGTCAACCAATTTTAGAAGCCACAGAAGCTAAATCCAACAGTCTAGTAGATACAATTGCTTATGAAGATCAAGTATTCACCGACTTAAAAAAATTAACTGGTAACAGTGAAAAAGATCAAACATTCACAAAAATCAGCTTAGGTGATTATGCCGAAGTTCCCGGAAAATCTTCAAATTCAGACCATAAAATTGCCATTGTTTATGCAGAAGGAGAAATAGTTAACGGTAGCGGTGACGAAGGACAAATTGGCGGTGATAACTTTGCGAAAATATTCTCAAAAATTCGCCAAAATGATCAAATCAAAGCAGTAGTTTTCAGAATTAATAGTCCCGGTGGTAGTGCAACCGCAGCCGAAATCATGCAGCGAGAAATCAAATTAACTCGGCAAATTAAACCCGTCATTGTTTCTATGGGAGATGTAGCTGCTTCTGGTGGTTATTGGATTGCAAGTGACTCCAACCGCATTTTTGCCCAAGCTAATACCATTACAGGTTCTATAGGTGTCTTTGGCGTATTATTTAATGGTCAAAAACTAGGCAATAATAATGGCATAACTTGGGATAGCGTAAAAACGGCTCAATATGCAGATCAACAAACCATTTCCCGTCCTAAATCACCTCAAGAATTAGCAGTTTATCAACGCAGTGTTGACCGCATTTATAATCTCTTCTTGCAGAAAGTTTCCCAAGGACGGAAAATTCCCACTGCAAAAGTAGCAGAAATCGCCCAAGGAAGAGTTTGGTCAGGAACAGCAGCCAAACAAATCGGTCTAGTTGATGAAATTGGTGGTTTAAATGTAGCCATTGAATATGCAGCTAAACAAGCAAAATTAGGAACTGATTGGGAAATACAAGAATATCCGCGAGGTACTACCTTTGTAGAAAAGTTATTTGGTAAAAAATTAGATCAAACAAAAGCCAAATTAGGCATAGAAAAAACCCCAACTAAAAACTTAAACCCCTTAATAAATGAACTAGAAAAATTCCAACAGGAAATCAAAACCTTGCAAACAATGAATGATCCTCAAGGGATTTATACTCGTTTACCAGTGAACTTCAAAATTGAATAGGTAAGTAGGTGAACACAATAAAACTAAACTGTGTAAAGAAACGTAAAATCGACAATTTTCAACGCCAACCTACTTAATTGGTAATTGGTAATTGGTAGCAGGGCAAACGCACCTAAATTCTCTAATCCATGTCCAGCAAGAGTTTCAACTTTTAGTTACAAAACTAAACAATCGTCAAAACCTTTGTCCAGTAAGCATTCTAAAAATAAGATGCGTTTGCCCTGTAATTGGTAGTTAAGGAGGATTAAACTATTGATGGTGACGTACTCCACACACTCCCTTTCAGGTGACTGTGGGCTTCTCAGTGACTCCTCTATGAGGACATTAACTGAGCTTTAAGACCGTGCGCCCCACGGTTCTTTGGTTTTGAGATTTGTTTTTTGTTTTGTAGGCTGCATTTCTGCATTTAATTGGACTACACCTACTTTTTT
>NZ_JAQMSE010000076.1:0-7664 GCF_028330045.1 Aphanizomenon sp. CS-733/32 | reverse complement strand
GACTAGAAGTCGCAGCTACACAGACGAAACCCACCTTCGTGGGTTCAAAAGCCTTGATTTTTCGTTAGTCCACGCAGGTGGACTTTGTTTGTGTAGTAGCGATTTCTAATCGCCGGAAACTTTTCAAACATCCTCTAAGAGGTTGTTTGAAAAGTCTAAATTCATACTCCCTTGGGCGATTAGAAATCACAGCTACACAGACAAAACCCACCCTCTTGGGTTCAAAAGCCTTGATTTTTCGTTAGTCCACGCAGGTGGACTTTGTTTGTGTAGTAGCGATTTCTAATCGCCGGAAACTTTTCAAACATCCTCTAAGAGGTTGTTTGAAAAGTTTTAGGTTGTGATTTTAGGCACTTACAGATCCCCCCTAACCCCCCTTAGCAAGGGGGAACTAGAGTCAAAGTCCCCCTTTTCAAGGAGGATTTAGGGGGATCTAAAAATATTTGATACACCATGAGGAACTTTTCAAACATCCTCTTAGAGGTTGTTTGAAAAGTCTAAATTCATACTCCCTTGGGCGATTAGAAATCACAGCTACACAGACAAAACCCACCCTCTTGGGTTCAGAACCCCTGATTTTTTTATCACTCCACCTTCCCATAGCGTTCTACAGGAATAGGTAGACTTCTCTCGCGTAGTAGGGTTCGCGTCAGCGGGACGGAGGCTCTATTATATTGCCGATAGCATAGCCTGGCGTTAGCTATAAACCTTTAAAACATCCTCCAAGTTGTGAATGCAATTAAACAACGGGTGCGGCTGTAAATACAAACCACAGCAACAATGCTAAAACTAAAACGCTAATTTTTACAAGTAGATACGTATAAGCATGAGGGATGAGCAAATTTTGGGTTGTCATATTCTACCTCTCCTCAGTTAGCTAGTGCTTAACTATTTGTTTCTTCTAACTCTGTTTTCTCATGTTTCTATTGTCGCTTAAAAATGAATAAAAATGTTGCTTAGTCAAGTTTTATTAATATTTCTTATCTATATTTAGGGCTTGCTGAAAAAGTCGAAAAAGGCAAAAAAGGCTCTTGCGTCTCTTTTCTGGTGATTGAGGATTGATGATACGTGAGTTAGGAGTTTCTCCTTCGGAGACGCTACGCGAACGGAGTTATGATTTTTTCAACGAGAGAATAAGGACTTGGGTTCATAACTTTTTACAACTCTCCCAGAACCACGTAATTGTTGATAATAAGCCTGACTAACTTTGTCTCCTTGTTCCGAAAGTCGGTCAATACCAATACCGTTGCGTCCTTGTTCTTTTCCTGAACTGTGAATATAGCAATTATTACCTAAATATAATCCTACGTGGGTGGCTTTTTGAGGAGTCCCAAAAAAGATTAAATCACCCAGTTGTAATTCAGTCATATCAATTGGTTGAGTAAAAGCTTCTTGTTGATAAGCGTCTCTGGGTAGCCACACACCTACAGATTTAAATGCTGCTTGCATTAAACCAGAACAATCATAATTAGGTGCAACTGTGCCACCCCAAAGGTAATAATTATCTTCTGCTTTTGCTGTTTGGGTAAAAGCGATAATTGTGGGTATGTGTTGTTGAATTTCTGCGGCTGAGATGAATTGGGGTTGATATCTTGTTTCTGTGGGTTGAAGAAACTGCAAATCTGGAACAGATAACCATCCTGGATAGTCATCTTCACATAAACATACTGCAACTGCTGGATCTAGATTATTTGATGTTATTTTTAAATGTCGTCCTCTGGCGGCTTGGGTCGCTAAACGTTTACATTCAGGAGAATCATAGAGATTCAAGTTAGTTAAACATTGATATTCTGCTAATTTTAGATTACTCATTTTTTGGGGAAATAATTTATAGAAAATGGGATTAGAAAAAAGGTACGCTTCATATTCATGCAATTGAATATACGGGATGAATCGTCGATCATCAATGTCCGCAGCAAAACTTGTCTCTAGGAATCCGACCCGTTCTGTGGGATTTGGGCGTAGAGGTTCGGTTTGGGCTAATCCCGGTAATTCAGGAGCGATCGCATACAAATCAATCATTGTTGTAAAAAACACATTAGCTCCTTTCTCCTGTTTAAGAAACCGAACAATGTCGTCCTTGATTGGCTATTTTGGTGATCATATAGTTTTATGAGGATTGCAAGTTTGATTAAATTTTGTTAAATCAAATATCATATTAAATTACCTAAAATGAGTTTAATCAGATTTCATACCTCAGTAATTATACAGGTAATGATAGAATCAAGCTAGAAACTAGACTCTGAATACCATAAGGAAGTTATTTACAAATGATTTTTTTTAATCAAGACCAACAACTAGAAAATATCGGTAATCAAATTTTAGAGGCAACTTGGGCAGAGTTTCCAACTTTAGCATCTAATCAAATTGCTTTAACTTGGGTGGTATATGATCCTCCTGCACCGGTGAATACGGGTGGTGCGCTGACTCCTAATGCTTTTTGGGAACATCCGGTGCGGGGTTTTAGCTATCGGGGGGGAGAACGGATTTATCCGGCCAGTGTGGTGAAGTTATTTTATCTGGTAGTGGTGCAAGAATGGCTAGAAAAAGGCATGAGTCAAACTTCGGGAGAATTAGACCGGGCTTTGAGGGATATGATAGTTGATTCTAGCAATGATGCGACTAGTTTAATTGTGGATATCATCAGTGGGACTACTTCTGGTCCGCAGTTAAGTCCTGGTCCTTTTGAAACTTGGAAATATCAACGGAATATTATTAATCGTTATTACCAGTCTTTGGGGTGGGAGGAAATCCAGGCGGTTAATGTCTGTCAAAAGACTTGGGGTGATGGTCCCTATGGACGGGAAAGGGCTTTTTATGGGGAGATGTTTGAAAATCGGAATATGCTGACGACGGATGCGACGGCGAGATTATTACATAGTATCGTGGGTGGGGTGACGGTTTCGAGTGAGCGATCGCAATCTATGATGAATTTACTCAAACGCAGTATTAAGCCAGAAGAGTTAAGCCAAGATGGCGATGAGAACCAAGTTACAGGCTTTTTAGGGGGTGGATTACCTGAAAATAGTCAAATCTGGTCAAAGGCAGGTTGGACAAGCACAGTCCGCCATGATGCGGCTTATATTGAATTACCAGATCAGCGTCCTTATTTGTTGGTGGTGTTTACGGAAGGGAAAGAACAAGCTAAGAGTCGGGAAATTTTGCCTTTTGTGTCTAGAAGAATTGCAGAAGCGATCGCTAATTTATAGAATTGCAATTGCTGGGACTTAACAACGGAAATAGGGAAAAATGGGACGGATTTTTATTTCTGCGGCACATGGTGGCACAGAAGCGGGTAAAAATGACCCCGGTGCGATCGCTGGTGGGACAACGGAAGCAAGGGAAATGATTCTTTTGCGGGATTTGGTGGTGATAGAACTGCGAACCCGGAATTTAGAAGTTTTAGCTGTTCCTGACGATTTAAGTGCGGCTCAAACTATCACCTGGATTAATGCTCGTGCTAATACCAAAGATGTGGCACTAGAAATTCAAGCCAATGCGGCTAATAGTCCAACTGTGCGCGGAGCAAGTGCATTTTATATTGCCAAAAATGATCAGCGCAAGCAAAATGCAGAAATGTTATTGACGGCACTTTTGCGCCGTGTCCCCCAATTACCCAATCGCGGAGTCAAACCAGATACAGATAGTGGCTTGGGTAACTTGCAATTTTGTCGTCAAACGGCGATCGCTGCCATATTACTCCAAGTCGGTTTCCTCAGCAGTCCCGAAGATCGGGCTTTATTACAAAGTCGTCGTCGTGATTTTGCCGTCGGAATTGCCGAAGGACTAAGCACTTGGAGTCAAGCAAATAATCCTCAGCAACCAACAACCGAAAATTATCCCAGCATTAACATCAATATCAATGGACAAAATTACTCAGAACAAGGACTACTAATTAACGGTAATGCTTACATCCCCATTGATTTAGTAGATCGGTTACGAATTAATATCTCAAAGGTAATTAATTTACGCCGAATTACCTATCGGCAAATAGTTTATATCAAAGCCGTAGAACTTCGAGAATCGAATATTTCTATTGGTTGGGATAGTGCCTCACGCACAGTAAAATTACGCTCAATTTTAGTAGTTTGTCCCGGACAAGTTGAACAACTGATCTCCAATGGCAATACATCAGAAGGACAATTACAAGCATTTCTCAAAATCAATAATGAAAGTGCCATTACCCAATTTCCTGACCTTCCCAAACTATATCGAGAAGAAGCAACTATTGAAGGCATAAATCATGACATTGCTTTTTGTCAAATGTGTTTAGAAACTGGATTTTTACGGTTTGGAACTGACATTAAACCCCAACAAAATAACTTTGCCGGTTTGGGTACAGTTGGTGGTGGCGCTGAAGGAGCATCATTTCCCAGCGCCAGAATCGGTGTCAGAGCGCATATCCAACATTTAAAAGCCTATGCTAGTTTAGAACCTTTAGTCCAACCAGAAGTAGATCCTCGATTCCGTTTTGTTACCAGAGGTGTTGCTCCCTCCGTTAATCAATTATCAGGGCGCTGGTCTGCGGATTTAGACTACGGAATCAAAATTACAGCTATTATCAGAAGACTTTATGAATCAGCAAATCTTTTATAACTCTAAGTAGGACTTGCTGATAGCGGAGGATGGCGTTAGCCATATAAACCTAAAACCATTTATTACAGCAATTTGCAATCACACAAGGTACATCTTAGCCCCCTCATCGCTTGCGGGGAGGGGGTTAGGGGTGGGGTTCTTGTTCCAGGTTTGATGACAATTTGCTGTAACAAAACAAAGGGTTTCGCGGATTTTTACCACTGTCCCCAAACCCTAATTATAACCGCAAAAGTTTTTATGAGCTATTTGTGGGATACCTACGGCGATCGCACCTGCTAACAGCGAACTGCTGGCAGCAGAGTCTCGCGATCGCACTCCTCACATCCCCAAAAGAGCGATTACTAGGTCGCGCTTCGCCGCATACTTCCCAAATTGTCTTGACATGGGGATAATTTAAAATCTTGGCATCACAGGTAACAAGCGAAATTTTATGCTCCAAATCCTTACTGTGTACGATTTTGGGAACATCTAAGTTTTAATTTTTAATTTTTAATTGGTATTAGTATGAGAATTAGGTTAAATTTAATTAAGATTCTAGACAAACTTCATGAATCTGCCATAAGCAACCCGACGTTTTATGGCTCAAATTACAAAATGGATTTATAAACATCCGTTACAAAAGCAGTCATATTAGTATCTAGAGGCAAATTAAAGATGAAATTTTCTTGGAGAGTCGTAGCACTCTGGTCGGTGTTGGCTTTGGTAATCGGCTTTTTCTTCTGGCAAGGTGCTTTTGCAGGCGTTCCTGCGGATACAAGTAAAAACGCTGCCAACACCCGTATGACCTACGGGCGCTTTCTGGAATACTTGGATGCAGATCGTGTTACCAATGTGGATCTATACGATGGTGGTAGAACCGCAATTATTGAAGCTAATGACCAAGACATCGAAAACCGCACTCAACGCTGGCGGGTAGATTTGCCTGTGAATGCTCCTGAATTAATCCAAAAGCTGCGGGAGAAGCAAGTTAGTTTTGATGCCCATCCAATGCGAAATGATGGGGCAATCTGGGGACTTTTGGGTAATTTAGTTTTCCCAGTTCTATTGATTACTGGCCTGTTCTTTTTGTTCCGGCGTTCTAATAATCTTCCCGGTGGGCCTGGACAAGCGATGAATTTCGGTAAATCCCGCGCTCGGTTCCAAATGGAAGCGAAAACTGGGGTGAAGTTTGACGACGTAGCGGGAATTGAAGAAGCGAAGGAAGAATTACAAGAAGTTGTTACCTTCCTCAAGCAACCTGAGAAATTTACTGCTGTGGGGGCTCGCATTCCCAAGGGTGTGCTGTTGGTTGGACCTCCAGGAACTGGTAAAACTTTACTGGCAAAAGCGATCGCTGGTGAAGCTGGTGTGCCTTTCTTCTCTATCTCTGGTTCGGAATTTGTGGAAATGTTTGTGGGTGTGGGTGCTTCCCGTGTCCGTGACTTGTTTAAGAAAGCCAAAGATAATGCTCCCTGTATCATCTTCATTGATGAAATTGACGCGGTGGGTCGTCAACGGGGTGCTGGTATTGGTGGTGGGAATGATGAACGGGAACAAACCCTCAACCAATTATTAACAGAAATGGATGGGTTTGAAGGCAATACTGGCATTATTATTATTGCTGCTACTAACCGTCCTGATGTCCTAGATGCGGCTTTGTTGCGTCCCGGTCGTTTCGATAGACAAGTAACTGTAGATGCACCAGACATTAAAGGTCGTTTGGAAGTATTACAAGTTCATGCTAGAAATAAGAAGTTAGATCCTAGCGTATCTTTGGAAGCGATCGCTCGCCGGACTCCTGGATTTACTGGTGCAGATTTAGCTAACCTCCTCAATGAAGCGGCGATTCTCACAGCGAGAAGACGCAAAGAAGGCATCACTTTACTAGAAATTGATGATGCTGTTGATCGGGTAGTTGCTGGTATGGAAGGTACTCCCTTGATAGACAGCAAGAGTAAGCGTCTGATTGCTTACCATGAAATCGGCCATGCTTTGGTCGGAACTTTACTCAAAGACCATGACCCCGTGCAAAAAGTGACTCTGATTCCCAGAGGACAAGCTCAGGGTTTAACTTGGTTTACACCTAATGAAGAACAAGGTCTAATTAGCCGTTCTCAGCTAAAAGCCAGAATTACCGGAGCTTTAGGTGGTCGGGCGGCTGAAGAGGTAATTTTTGGAGCAGCAGAGGTGACAACTGGTGCTGGTGGAGATTTGCAGCAGTTGTCAGGAATGGCACGACAAATGGTAACACGCTTTGGAATGTCTGATTTGGGTCCTTTATCTCTAGAAAGCCAACAGGGTGAAGTGTTCCTGGGTCGTGACTGGACAACCCGTTCTGAGTATTCTGAAGCGATCGCTTGTCGTATTGATGCTCAAGTCAGAATGATTGTGGAAGAATGCTATAGCAACGCTAAGAAGATCATGCGTGATCATCGTAGTCTCGCCGACCGTTTGGTTGATTTGTTGATTGAGAAAGAAACCATTAATGGTGACGAACTTCGGCAAATTGTGGCTGAGTACGCGGAAGTCCCTGATAAGTCTCAGTTTGTTCCCATGCTGTAAGGTTTAGTTTGCAATCAGACCCCCGACTTCTTGAAGAAGTTGGGGATTTTGTCTTTCTCTTAATTGAATAATCGCAAGATGGTTCTTCCTCATCATTATTATGATAACATTTTAAAAATTGTTTGTCAATACCATAAATCCAAAAAAGTCGGTTTTAACCGAATTGAGCTTTTAGACAGGGAATTAATTCCCTGGCTGGAAGGTACTTGACACTGTTGAGCAGTGGTAAACCTTTACAAATTCTTATCCAAACAAGTTAAATATGTATATGATGCTAGAATGTGTTACTTATAAACACAACCGTGATCTTTCAGTTATAAATAATCTTTTTATGACACATATCTAGAGTCACGTATGTGACATATATGTAACTGAGACTTTAACAAAGTTTAGCTTAATCAGCAGAAGCCCCACGTCTCACTCTTAGGAGCGTGGGATGAATGCGCGTGAGTTGAGTTGCGTAGCCCAAATTGTATTTGAGCGTAGCGAAAACAAAGAAGGCTACAGCGACGAAACGAACAAAATAT
>NZ_JAQMSE010000075.1:0-69042 GCF_028330045.1 Aphanizomenon sp. CS-733/32 | reverse complement strand
TATTAGTTCCCACTGTTCTTTAGTTAGGTTGCTGGAGTATACTTTACTCATTGCTCTCTGCGGTTCTGTATTTTTAGTACTTACAGATTATACCCTGAGAGCTTTTTTTACTCAACTTCTAACTTTTCAAACACCCTCTAATACTCCCTTTTCTAAGGATGTCAATAATACGGTTTTTAGTAATCCTAGTTTGATCTTTGTAGGAAAATTTAAAAACCAATTTACCCATTCTATTAATGACCACCATGTTTTTGGATATTGGGGAATATGTTCTTTATTTTGAAGATATGTTTCATATAAACGACGGTAAGTTTCAGCAGATAAACCAGATTTTTCCGCTTCTTTCTCCAACAATGCAAATTGATATTCACGAGTTAAAGGATCAGAAATTTCTGCAATAATCAAAAATTTCTCTCTCAGTTCCTTAACTTCTACTATTTCTTGCAAATGTAAATGTTTATCTACTTGAGAAATATTCTGTTGTTTAGATTTATTTGTACTCATTGCTAAAATATATCTTCTTGATTTTTTAATAATATGCAAAAATTGTAAATGCTAAGAGAGACATTTCATCAAAACGTCTCTACATTCTGTTTCTGTCAAATGTCAATTGATTATCCAAAAATTTCTCTGCATTTTTGACAAGCTTCAGCTTGCCCAGGCCTTCGGCAAATATTATCACATTGCCTTTTTAAAGCGGCAACTATTATATCTGAAAATTCTAAATTTGAAGGTGCAGTAAAAGTAGCTAACGTTAAAGTTGGACTACTTGTCTGTGGTTTGTCAGGAGTAGTAACTTCAACATCAAATTTATGGTTGCCGATTTTTTTTACTGTTGCGTGAAATTCATCATCTATTTCTTCACCAGTGAGTAATTGCAATAAAAGCTGAAGTGATGCTTCACCTCGTAAAATGGATTGCGTCAACTCTTGTGCTAACTGTTTATGCTCATCTTTTAAATTATCCCATGCAGATGGAAGTAAAATTTTGTCTGTCATAAGTAGAAATTTAACTAGAATAAATAAAATATACCATAATCAGTATATATTATTTGTATCATAATAATAAGTTTTTTTAAGTAAAATGGCGTAGATACAGCAAATATAATCCTGTATTATTAATTTTTATAAAAATATCATTTTCAGCGAGTAACTTTCTCATAATTACTTAATTCAAACCCTTTCACAGTCAATAATTCCCGCACTTGCTGACTCAACAAAGCCGCTAATTCTACTTCACCACCGTGATTTATATTAGTATTTACTAAAGCAGGATGAGAATAAATTTCTACCAGTTCCGCTTCTATTTGTGGTATTAAATCTAGTAAATATTTTTCACTCATGTCACCAGTTTGTAACAATCCATAAACTCTGTCAGCAAATTTAATATGATGAGCTTTTAATAAGCCTTCTCCATAACGGCGTAATTGTCCAAAAACAAGAGACCAAATTATTTTAGTGAATAAATTACGTTGATCAATTTTGAGGTTTTTACTTAATTCTTCTGAAGGTAGACGAATAAATTTGATGTTAAATTCTGGTGCTAATTCTGTTAAAATTTTCAAAACTACAGGATGGACATGAAGGTGTAAATGTCCGTCAACATGAGCCAAATTCAAACCAGAATCACGGAATTTTGCTAATTGAGCATATATTTCTAACCGCAATTCTGCACGGGTAGCTTGATTAAATTGATAACTTAATCCTGCTAAAGTAGGATCATGAGAAAAGTTACCCTGAGAGTCTACTAAATGGGGAATTTGCGAAGGTGGTAAAATTGATTTACCACAAACTAAAACCAGGTGTAACCCAACTGCTAACTGAGGATGATTCTTTGCGAGAGCGATCGCCTCTTGTGCAGCATCACCACTTACCATTAAACTAGTGCTAGTTAAAATGCCTTCCTCATGGGCTTGAATAATCGCTGCATTCACACCCTGGGAAAACCCGAAATCGTCAGCATTAATAATTAAATAAGACATTGGTATATAGATAATTAGGATTAAAAATGTCAGAATCAGGATTCACAAGATTTAATTGAATTAATCCTGTCAATCCTTTAATCCTGGGTATCCTGATTCAGACGATTTACCTAGCTAAAGCTTGAGTCCGACGTTCATTCAAATAACCAAAGAACTCCTTACCTTCTCGCAAACGACGAACTAACATTTGTCTATCAGCCAGCATTTCCCGCACAATCGGAATAATTGCTTTTGGACGGAAATAAAACTTGCGATACATTTTCTCCACAGCATCTTCAATTTCCGCACTCGAAAGACTGGGATATTGCAAAGTTGAAGTTTGAATACCGGAAGTTGCGACTAAAGACTCATTCGCAAACCAACCTTTTTCTCTGGCTTGTTCATACAACTCTGTACCGGGATAAGGTGCAGCAATAGAAACTTGAATTGTATGGGGACTCAATTCACAAGCAAAGCGAATTGTTTCTTCTACAGTCTCTGGGGTTTCTATTGGCAACCCGATAATAAAAGTTCCATGAACAGTAATACCAAGTTTGTGGCAATTCTTCATGAATTCTCGCGCCACTTCTAGCTTAATACCTTTTTTGATATTATTGAGAACTTCTTGATTGCCGGATTCAAAACCTACTAATAACAATCTTAAACCGTTATCTCGTAAAGTTTTGAGAGTATCATAATCCAAATTTGCCCGAGCATTGCAACTCCAAGTTAAATTGAGTCGCTTCATGTGTTTACTAATGGCGATCGCTCGATGTTTGTCAATGGTAAAAGTATCATCATCAAACATATACTCCCGCACCTTATCCCCAAAGAGAACCTTCGCCTCTTCCATTTCTCTACCTACAGCATCGGGGCTTTTATGACGATATAAATGTCCACCAATAGTTTGTGGCCACAAACAAAAAGTACATTTGGCTGGACAACCCCGCCCAGTATAAAAAGAAATGTAAGGATGTTGCAAATAGCCAATGAAATATTTACTAATATCTAAATCACGGGCATAAACTGGCAACACACTGGGCATAGCATCCCAGTCATGAATTAAAGGACGTTCTTCCGTTTGGTGGATATTCCCCAACTTATCCCGGTAACTCAAACCCTTGATTTCATCCCAAGGTTTTCCTTCTGCTAATTCCTTACAGGTATAATCAAACTCATTGCGGCAAACAAAATCAATTACCGGATTTTCTTGCAAAGTTGCCTCTGGTAAAACCGCAACGTGCGCCCCCACAAAGCCAACTTGCACATTGGGGTTTTGTTGTTTGATAGCTTCAGCACACTTAACATCATTAGCCAAAGATGGTGTACTGGTGTGCATAATTACTAATTCATAATCCTTGGCAATTTTCAACACATCATCCACCGTTTGCCCATGAGGAGGTGCATCAACTAACCTACTGCCAGGAACTAAAGCCGCTGGTTGTGCTAACCAAGTGGGATACCAAAAAGAAGTAATTTCTCGTTTTGCTTGGTATCGCGCCCCCGCACCACCATCAAAACCATCAAAAGAAGGTGGACTCAAAAATAAAGTAGTTTTCATGAATATTTTTCTTGTCAGTTGTTAGTTGTTAGTTGTCAACTTAAGCCAACCAGGGAATGAATTCCCTGTCTAAAAGCTAAACTCGGTTAAGACCGACTAATTTGACATAAATAGGATAGTTCTTGATTTTGAGTTAACCAGATTGCATTTTAACGCACCTTAGCTTTTAGACCGGAACTTAAGTTCCGGGCAGATTTGTTCCCCATACCCTATTTCCTAACTAGCTTTAGCGTTCACACCCATGAGGTTTTCAATCAGGGAAACAACATCACTACGACTGAGTTTTTCCTTACCACTAGCTAAAGCATCTAGAGTACCATGAGCTAAAGCCAGAGGAATTTGGCAAAACTGCAAAGCCGGTCCATTTGGCAAAGAGTCCGTATAGGCATCTGCTAAGATCAGATTACGACGGGCATATTCTTGGAGATTGCCATTATCCCAACCTGCTGGGTAAAAATTGACCCCACGAGTTAGGTCTTCACCATTGTTTCGCAGAATATTTACCGCTTGCAAACCCCTACCAAATCCTATGGCTTGAGTGCGGTTGCTTTGAGTTCCATCATACCAGTTCCATAAATCTGAGAGTAACAAGCCCACAGCGCCAGCCACCCCAAAGGTATAACGATCTAGATCCGCTTCTGTTTCTATTTTCCAATTTTTATCTGCCCAATAAGCCATTCTATCAGCCATTGCCGCTGTTGCATCCCAAATTCGCGGAGCAATGCTTTCAGGTGCTAATATTGACCATTCTCTAATCCGTAAACTAACTTCTTGTAAAGAATTTTCGTAACCTTTAAACCCTACGGAAAAAGCATCCAGCGGAAAACCATCTACTCCAGCTTGCAATGTGAGGCTAATATTCTGCAACAGGCGTTTTTTAGTCTCGTTATCCAAGTTTGCATCGTCTTCAATTTGGTCAATGGCACGCATACACAAGTATGCTGATGCCACTGCTTCTTGTAATCCTGATGGTAAAATACTAATTGGGATATAAAAAGTTCTACTAGTGTCTTTAAGGATTTGCAACGCATCTCCACGTAAATCCATTTTGTTCACTCCTGTCTTGATTTTCACACCACACCTAATTTCGGACTTTTCGATAATACTAGATTTAGTCTTTATTAAACCTTAAAAACCATAAACACCCTAGCATTTAATCTAGAAATACATAGTCAATCGTGTCATATTTAACACAATTTTCGAGCTTATCAGAAAAATGCCGAAAACCCTTAAAGGTGCGCCTCACTCAAGAGGACACACCTGTGATACTTCTACGCCGTGCAGGCTATCAAATAAGGTATGCAGGCTAAAGCCAGGATTTATTTTGCACTGAGATTCTGTGTATATTGTATAAGGAATGGTTATCGAAAACAAAGAAAGTTTATTAACAAGATTAAATCATTGCTAGTTCTAGAATACAAGGTTGGGCGATGCGTTGACTCATAAATCACGGTATAAATTCCGCACAATAAACCAAAATCCATCCATGCTGTTAAAGCACGGTTGGGATGAATGCTGGTCAGTTCAGGGGATAAGAAAAAACGTTTAACTTTTTTCCTTTAATCCTTGTTCTTGATCATTGTTAAATAATTCTAATAAACCAAATATCCCCACAAAGAATGTATAAGCCGCATATTTGATTGATGCTTGATTGTGAGCAGGTGCATAATAAGCAGCAATTAAGGCTTCGAGAAAATGAGCCAACAGGACAATATGAGTGATAATTAAAGCTGGAGTTAAGATACTCGGTAGTTGACTGTTAGTTATTGATGTTTGGATATTCCATAATTCTAAGCCTACTGCACTGGTTGTGAGTGTAATGGATATAATTTTGAAGATGGGAAATAGTTTTTGTTTGATATCTTTTAAATTCATGTTGTTTGATTTTCTGTAGTAAGAATATCTTACATTTTATTGCATTAAATTATTCATTAATTCATCTATTATTAAAAGTCCCTCATTAATTTGTTGAACTGTATCTAATTCATTTCCAGGATCTGGAGTTTGAATAGTCATATATGATGTAGCTGAAGAATGTGCAACAAGACCTCGTTTTGCTCCAAATGTATTCATGGTATTAAGCCAAGCAGTATTAGTATTTAAGTCATTACTATTTATTCCTATGGGTAATAGTAATGCTAAAATATTTTTTTCTTTTACTCCATGATTATTATCAATAACCTTCTTAAAGCTCTTGATAGCTGAATTTATTTTTTCAGTTACTTTCAATCGCTTGTCGTGATTATCTTGACTTACATTGTTGGGTTTGTTAAGTGTATCTATAAATTTACCTTTTTCCTGACGATTAGCAGCTAATACTATTTGCGGGACTGGAAATCCAAGTACAAGTGATTCGATAAACCTACTTTTACGAGTGATATCCCAAGCGTCTCGTCTTTGAAATCTTGGATTTAGCTCTATATTACCCCGATCAAGTTGATTAAAGATTGTCTCTGTTGTCCAGTCACTACCAGAAACAACAATTTCTGGAATTTGCTTTAATTCAGGAATTAACCCACTCAGCGGTTCAAACTTAATTTCTTGATCTTCCTCTTCTTCAAAAAATATTACGTCTTCGTTAGGCATAGTTTTATTCTGCATAAAGATTTGAACTTAAATATAATATATCATATTATTTCTTTAGATTCTAGATTTTATCAATTTTTACTTTAAGCTTTCAACGCTTCTTTTCCCTTAAAATGCTCAACCAAAACCAAACCCCCCTCATAGATGCCTTAAAAGCCTGTATAAACCGTCCTCACGCACCATTTTACACCCCAGGACATAAACGCGGTGCTGGTATTTCCCCACTTTTAACGGATTTAATAGGTAAAGATGTCTTTCGTGCTGACTTAACAGAATTAGCAGAATTAGATAATTTATTCAAACCAGAAAGCGTAATTCTTGCAGCCCAAGAACTTGCTGCGGAGGCTTTTGGGGCTGAGAAAACATGGTTTTTAGTTAATGGTTCTACCTGCGGAATTGAAGCCGCTATTCTTGCTACTTGCAGAATGGGAGAGAAAATAATTCTTCCACGCAATGTCCATTCTTCAGTTATTTCTGGATTGATTCTTTCTGGTGCAATTCCTATTTTTATAAATCCTGAATATGATCAAGAATTAGATATTGCACATAGTATTACACCAGAAGCATTAAAAGCAGGATTAATACAACATCCAGATACCAAAGCAGTGCTGATAGTTTATCCTACCTATCATGGTGTTTGTGGAGATTTGCCAGAATTTGTACACCTTACTCATCAATATAATATTCCCTTAATTGTAGACGAAGCACATGGCGCACATTTCCATTTTCATTCCGATTTACCCATATCAGCTTTAAGCGCAGGTGCAGATTTAACTGTCCAATCAATTCATAAAACATTGGGGGCAATGACACAGGCATCAATGCTACATATTCAAGGTAAAATAATTGATATTGATAGAGTTAATAAAGCCTTACAATTAGTTCAATCTACAAGTCCTAGTTTTATTCTTTTAGCTTCTCTCGATGCTGCACGTCAGCAAATGGCAATACATGGAAAAAAGCTGATGTTTCAAACTTTGGAATTAGGGAAAGCCGCCAGAATTCAAATTAATCAAATTCCTGGTTTATTTACTCCCCTTTCTCCAAAAGAAAAGTCACAGGGATTTATAGATTTAGACAAAACTAGATTAACAGTTAATGTTAGTAAATTAGGGTTTACTGGCTTTGAAGCTGAAGATATTTTAAATGACAAATTTAATGTCACCCCAGAATTTTCATCTTGGCAAAATATCACTTTTATTATTAGTTTAGGAAATACAAAAACAGATATTCAAAACCTAATTAAATCTCTCAAAAATCTTAATAATATAAACCCATTAATACCCCAAAATTTATTGTACAAATACAAAAATGATCATACAAATAATATTATATCTATTTCTCCCCGTGAAGCTTTTTTTGCTAATAGTGAAATCTTGTCTTTCGAGAAAACTCAAAACCGGATTTGTGCGGAAATTATTTGCCCTTATCCTCCAGGAATTCCTGTATTAATGCCTGGAGAACTCATTACAAAATCAGCTTTAGAATATTTGCAAGAAATTCAAAAAATGGGTGGTTTTATTACTGGTTGTGCAGATAGTAGTTTGCAAACTTTAAAAGTTGTCAAAACATAAATCATTGAGTATAATTATAATAACCATAAGAATTTTTTAGTGTCAAAGTGACTTCAACACTAAAAATTCGTGTTTAAATAGATTCAGCACTTTATATAAAAATTAAATAATTCCCGTGTTAGAAGCGTGTGTACTGATAACAATACTGTGTGGTTTTTTTGGCATCATCCTCAAAAAAAACTTGGTAATGAAAATTGTCTCAATGGATGTGATGAGTACGGGTGTGATTGCCTTTTATGTACTAATTGCATCACGAGAAGGATTATTTACTCCCATTATTTCCGAAGTAAAAAATATTGCTTATGCTGATCCTGTTCCCCAAGCAGTCATATTAACAGCGATAGTCATCGGTTTCTCGATTCAGGCTTTGATGCTAGTTGGTGTGATGAAATTAGCACGGGATAATCCCACATTGGAAAGTAACGAGATTGAGAAAAATAATACACCATGAATACCATTACACTGGCTTGGATTGCTACCCCATTTTTTCTAGGGTTCATCATTTTTCTAGTCCCCAAACTTAACCGACATTTGACATTGTGGGGGACTATTGCTTCTGCTGCTTATGGGTTGCAGCTATTTCTTGAACCATCACCCATTACACTAAATTTACTGGATAGTTTCGGGATCACCTTAATAGCCGACCAGTTAAGTGGTTACTTTATTTTCACAAATGCCCTGGTAACGGCTGCTGTTGCCCTCTACTGCTGGCGCAGTGATAAAACGGCTTTTTTCTATGCCCAGATGATTATTGTGCATGGTAGCCTGAATGCGGCCTTTGTCTGTGCAGATTTCATTAGTTTATATGTGGCGTTAGAAGTAAGCGGTATTGCGGCTTTCTTATTGATTGCTTATTCTCGTAGCGATCGCTCAATTTGGGTAGGTTTACGGTATCTGTTTGTTAGCAATACAGCCATGTTATTTTATCTGGTTGGTGCAGTGCTGGTTTATCAGACGCATCATTCCTTTAGTTTTGCCAGTTTAAAGGGATCACCACCAGAAGCACTAGCATTAATTTTTCTGGGATTATTAATCAAAGCGGGGATTTTTGTCTCCGGTTTATGGCTACCTTTAACTCATTCTGAATCAGAAACACCAGTTTCCGCATTGATGTCAGGAATTGTCGTTAAAGCCAGTGTTTTGCCTTTATTACGTACTGCATTCGTTTCCGAAGAAATTGATATTATAGTCAGAATTTTCGGTGTGGGAACAGCTTTAATGGGTGTATCCTATGCTGTTTTGGAAAAAGATACAAAGCGAATGTTGGCGTTTCACACAATTTCCCAATTAGGCTTTATTCTCGCAGCACCAGCTGTAGGTGGATTTTATGCCCTCACTCATGGATTAGTCAAATCATCTTTATTTTTGATTGCGGGTTCTTTACCTAGTCGCAACTTTAAAGAACTGCAATATAAACCCATTCATACTACTATTTGGATAGCCTTAGTTATTGCTAGTTTATCAATTTCTGGTTTGCCTTTGTTGTCAGGGTTTGCTGCAAAAGTTTTAACCATGAAAAATTTAGCATCTTGGCAATTTATAGTTATGAATATTGCCGCAGTTGGTACAGCAATTTCTTTTGCTAAATTTATTTTTCTCCCCCATACAAAAGCAGAAGAAGAAGAAGAACAGAAAACAAAATCCGGTTTTTGGATATCAGTAATATTTTTAATTACTGGATTATTTGTGGCAAATATTGTCTATCTTCCAGCTTATGAAATCACCAATATCACAAAAGCACTTTTAACTATTGCTGCGGGCTGGTTAGGATATCATTTCATTTTCAAGAAATTATCCATATCTCTACCTCGTGTATTTGAAGAATTTGAGCATTTAGTTGGTGTCATGAGTTTAACTTTAATCCTATTATTTTGGATGGCTTTCCCATGATTGGACATCTCATATTCAGACTATCAATTTGGTTATTACTCACAGCTAACGTGAGTTTAACAAATATTATCATCGGTGTAATTATTGCCTTACTTTTACCACGTGGTAAGTCATCACCAGAAAAATTAAAATCTTGGGTAAAGGTAATAATTAAGATCCTTATTGCGATTCCGGTAGCTTTTATGGAAGCATTTGAAATTATCTTCCGTCCCCATAATGAAGAAGAAATTATCATGGAGAAAGTCAAATTCAACAGATCACCGTTATTGGTTTTTATTGATATATTTCTGATTACCTTTACCCCCAAAACCATCGTTATGAAATACCATGAAGAAGGATGGTATGAAGTTCACAAAATTAAACCCAAGAAAAAACAAGCATGAACCTAGAAATAGTCTTAATAGCAATGATTATAGCTTTACTAATTCCCATTTATGAAGCTGGGAAAAGTAATAATACCTGGCAAAAAATGTTAGCTTTTGGCAGCATTTCCAGTAAAGTAGCCATCATGATTCTTGTCATTTCCGTTTTGCGCGATGATTGGATGATTGGTGTAGTTGCAGCGATTATTTTAACAGTAGGAAATGCCGGCTTAATGTTATTAGCACATATCCTCAGAAGATTAGGTGAAGTATGATCAACTTTCTTAGTTATACCTGTATGGGTATCGGCATAGTTTTCTGGTTTTGGGGAACTTCTCATTTAGTCAGCAACAGATCAGTATTATTCAAATTACATGGACTTTCTGTTGCTGATACTTTAGGTTCAATGATGATTATTGTCGGACTATTACTAAAAATACCCAGTGAATGGCCATTACTTATTCTTGGCATTATTTCCCTAGCAATTTGGAATACTATGCTGGGTTATGTATTAGCATACTGTTCAACAAAAGAGGCAAGAAATGAATGATACTTATCTCTATTTAATTATTGCTTTATTACCCTTAACTGCGGGGATGTTAGTAACTCAAACTAATCCCTATCATGCCTTAGTAATTCGTGGGGTACTCGGTGCAGTTGCGGCAATGGTAGATGCAGTTTTAGGTGCAGCAGATGTGGCTTTAACAGAAGCATTAATGGGAACAATGCTATCAATTACTTTGTATGCGATCGCAGTTCGTTCATCCTTAGTATTACGTCTTGGTGTCATTGAAAATCAATCAATAAAAAAAAATCAAGATCCTAATTTTCAAGAAATTATCAACGACTTCCGCAATATTTTTAACAAACATTATATGCGGTTGGAACTTGTACCTTATCCTACTCAGGAAACTTTACAACAGGCACTAATTGAAAAAGAAATTCATGCTACTTGTGTGCATTTAGAAGAAACTAATCAAACAACAGAAAGCTACCAAACAGCAATTCGAGTGCAACGCATCTATAACATCATAGAAAACGAACTTTCATCACCAAAAACAGTTATCAGATATTTCGACGTTCTAGAATCAGGAGTGTAGCATTTATGAAATTAGTTTACATTTTAGCCGGAATAGCTTTATTTGTGAAAATGCTGATCATGCCTAATTCCGAACTAAATTTATCAGATATTTCCATTGTGGAAACAGTGGTTAAAGAAAGCGGTGTTCCCAATGCAGTATCAGGGATTATTTTCAGAAATCGGCTATATGATACAATCTTTGAAGTTATTGTCTTTACTATTGCCATTCTCGGAGCTAATTTTTTATTAGCTAATGAAAAACCATCTTGTAGCATCTATCAATTTAAAGATCAACCATCAATAATATTAGCTCGTCTAGGAGCGACAATTGCGGCATTAGTGGGCATTGAATTAGCAATTAGGGGACATTTGAGTCCGGGAGGTGGTTTTGCGGCTGGAGTCGCTGGGGGAACAGCAATCGGACTAATAGCAATTACCTCATCATACCAATGGATGCAGGATATTTACCAACGTTGGCACGCGGCTATTTGGGAAAAGGTTTCCGTATTAGTTTTCATTGTTTTAGCAGTGATAACTTTGTCGGGAATAGAATTACCATACGGAGAGTTGGGAACATTATTTAGTGGTGGAATTCTCCCGATATTAAATATCCTAGTTGCTGTTAAAGTTGCATTAGGTTCTTGGGCTGTAATTTTGATTTTTATTCGTTATCGAGGTTTATTATGAAAAATGGGAGTTTGAGGAATTAGCGATCGCACTTAAGTAGGTGAACACAATAAAAAAAACCAAACTGTGTAAAAAAATGTAAAATCGCCTAAACCCTCTTCACTCTTGCCTTTTGCCTTGCCATAACGACAATTTTCAACGCCAACCTACTTAGGGACTTCCAAGAAATAAATTATCCTGATTAACGAACCACAGAGGCGCAGAGGACACAGAGGAATAAGGGTTTGAGAGATTTTTGCGTTAGGTGGTTGAGTATTTTTTTATTTGGAAGTCCCTTAGCTTGTGTTAACCTATCGCTTAACCTCACCTAGAAATCAATGCTAAAGTGCAATAATAGCTGGTACTTCTTCTTCAATTTCATAACCATTTGCTAATCTTTCTATCGCACCATCAATCAAATCTAAACCTTGTTGGACAGTTTCCATTAAACTTAATTTACCCCGTAAATCAGCCGCACCCATAAAGCCTTTAGCATACCAAGTCATGTGTTTACGAGCTTGACGGACCCCCCTATCTCCTTTGTATTCCCATAAAGCAAAAAGATGTTCTCTGGCACATTCTAAACGTTGAATTGGGTTAGGTGGTGGTAATAATTCTCCAGTTTTTAAGAAATGATCAACCTCACCAACTAAAAACGGATAACCTAAAGTTCCACGAGAACACATTACCCCATCTGCACCAGTTTGTTCTAAACATTTTACCGCAGCTTCCACAGAAAAAATATCCCCATTCCCAATTACAGGAATTGAGAGAATCTCTTTAACTTTTGCTATCCATTCCCACCGCGCATTACCATTATAACCTTGAGCGCGAGTGCGTCCATGCACAGTAATCATTTTTGCTCCCGCGTCTTCCATTCTTTTCGCAAAATCAAGAATAGTAATTTCCTGATCATTCCAACCAATGCGAGTTTTTACAGTTACAGGCACATCTACTGCTTTAACAACTTCCCGTACAATTGCTTCCGCAATTTCTGGTTGACGTAATAAGGAAGAACCACCACCATTTTTAGTAATTTTATTCACAGGACATCCCATATTAATATCAACAGTATCTGCACCTTCAGCAACTGCTTTTATGGCTGCTTCTGCTAAAAAATCGGGACGACAATCAAATAATTGAATGCTAATAGGTCTTTCTTGAGGATCTACCTCCATGATTTTTGGTAATTGGTTAACATAGTGTAAACCCGTTGCATTTACCATTTCCGTATACATCATGGAGTCTGGTGCATAACGACGCACCAAACGCCGAAACACCAAATCAGTTACCCCTGATAAGGGAGACTGTAAAACACGGCTTTTAACCTCAAATGAGCCGATTTTTAGAGGTGTGGAAAGTCTAGCTTGCAGTTCAGGAGAAAGGGAAATCATGGTGATCAATAAATATAATGGTTAATTGGGGAATCGAAGACTAACCAAGGGTAGTTAATTGCAGTGTGGGTTTTTAAACCAGTAAATCCTAATGGACATAAATAAGATGACTATAAAAAATACTGAACATAAAGACCGTCTTCTTGTCTCTTACCTCTTGTGTGGGGCTGGTTTTTTGGGAATAGGTGGTTTACATCGCTTATATAATGGTAAAACGGCTACTGGTTTATTATGGTTCTTTACCTGTGGGTTCTTTTACTTGGGACAAATCTATGATTTATTAATCATACCTAATATGGTGGACGAATATGAGCAGAAATTGCTACTAAAAGCAGGTTTATCACCTTTAGGCGTATCCATGAATGAACGGATATTTATTTCCCAAGTTCACAAACCGGCGGAGAAACCAATGATTGTTAAACTCATAGAAGCTGCAGAAGCTAAGGGTGGTGGTTTAACTGTAACTCAAGGTGTTAAGGCTACAGGAGTGAGTTTTGCAGAAGTCGAAGCTACACTCCAAGAAATGCTGAAATCAAATCATGTCAGAATTGGTAATGACCCCATTTCTGGAGTCGTAACTTATTATTTTGATGAATTGTAATCATCAAAAATAGCATCGTTAAGTAGTCGGACAAAATTAAATTCACTCGTTGAGAGAGGGAACAGGGAACAGGGAACAGGGAACAGGGAACAGGGAACAGGGAACAGTTGTAGGGTGCGTCAGATATCAATAATCTGTTTATTGGCAGGATTTATACAGTAGTAAAGCACTCTACCAATGTGCCAGTTGCGTAAGTCCTGTAGGATTGCAATGACTCATTTAAGTAGCCATCATGAACTGCGTACACCAGGAGGGATGAAAAACTTCTTATTCCCCTCCTCGCTTGCGGGGAGGGGTTAGGGGTGGGGTCTTATTTTCAAGTCAGGTAAGCGTTAAAACTTATCCTTATGGCAAGGCAAGAGGCAAGAGACTTTCAGAGGTTTTACTTTTTGTAACATCCCTCGGTTTTTTCAAGCCAACTTATTTAGATTATGAATGAGTTACTTTGTTTTTTGTGAATTTGCGGCAGATAAATTCATATCACACAAGTCAACCAACTTACAAATATCACAACTAGGAGAACGGGCTTTACAGACAGCCCGACCATGATAAATTAATCTAATTGACCAATTTTCCCAATCTGGTTGGGGTAATAACTTCATTAAATCCTTTTCAATTCCTACAGGTTCGGTATTTTTTGTCAATCCCAAGCGCTGACTTAAACGCTTTACGTGAGTGTCTACAGTTACTCCAGCATTAATACCATAAGCATGGGCTAAAACCACATTTGCAGTTTTTCGGGCTACTCCTGGAAGTTTTAATAAGTCTTCCATTTTGTTGGGAACAACAGAGTTAAAATCCTCAACAATCATTCGACAAGCACTTTGAATATTCTTGGCTTTATTACGATAAAAACCTGTCGAATGTACCAATTCTTCTAACTCTGTTAAATCTGCATGTGCTAAACTTTCCGCGTCAGGAAATTTGCCAAATAATCCTGGCGTGACTTTATTTACCCTTTCATCTGTACATTGAGCGGAAAGAATAGTTGCTACTAATAATTGTACAGGAGTGGCATAATCTAGGGAGCAAGTTGCATCTGGATAAAGATGCTGGATACGGGAAAGAATTTCTAAAGCCCGTTGTTTTTTGGTTAGTGATTTGCGAGTCAATCAATTTTCTCTTGTTAGTTGTCAGTTGTTAGTTGTCAGTTGTCAGTTGTCAGTTGTCAGTTGTCAGTTGTCAATAGTTTTTTGAATTTACTCATCTATTGGTTAACTGGCAACTAACGCTAGTGAATACAGCAGGGTGCGTAGTTAGGAGATACAAAATCTAAATTGAAACCTATACACAAAGCTAGTTTTACTTCTGATTCCTGACTCCTGACTCCTGCTTTGTATTTACTGAAACAATTTTTGTACCCATTCTAGCTGAGATGTTAATTGGGTTGTTTCTTTGACAATTAGGAAAATACCTAATCCTAAAAGTAACACTAAGCCAGTTTGCATCACACCTTCTTGAATTTTGTTAGGTAAAGGCTTACCAAATAATCCTTCAATGAGTAGAAAGGCTAATTGTCCACCATCTAAAGCGGGAAGAGGCAAAATATTAATAATTGCCAGGTTAATACTAATAATTGCCGCAAAAGAAAATAAATTGGTGCTATCACTAGCTGCTAATTGTGCGCCAATTTGGACGATTTTCACGGGTCCAGAAACTTGTGCTACTGTTTGCCCAAAATTAGTAATTAACTGCCCAAAACCTTGAAATGTTCCCACGACTAACTGTTGGAAGCGATTAGCAGCAACTTTGATAATCTCGACAACATCTTGAGGACGACGATAAATTGCTTTACCATTTGGACCTAATTCAATTCCTAGCACACCTTTACCATCAGCACCTTGTTTCGGTGTTAGTTTCAGGTTGGTTTGTTGGGTTTCATGTTGAATTTTCAGGTCAATTTCTTGATTAGGGTGGGTTTGGATTTCCTTGGTTAATAATGTGGTTGCATCTTTACCTAGTGGAATTTCTTGACCATTCACAGCGAGAATAATGTCTCCTTCCCGAATCCCTGCTTGATAAGCGACGGATTGTTCGTTTACAGGTTTGACAAGTACACCTGGTTGATACTGAAATTCTTGGGGTATACCAACGATGCCCAGTTGCAAAGCCAACATTAAATACGCAAAGATTAAATTGGCGATGACACCGGCACTAATGACTATAGCACGGTCTAAAACTGGGCGGTTACGCAGCAAATTCGGGTCATTGGGGGGAATTTCGCTATCTGGATCATCGTCGGGAAAGCCGACAAAGCCACCCAAGGGGAAGGCACGGATAGTGTATTCTGTTTCTGATCCTTGGTACTTCAAAAGAATCGGACCAAAACCCAAGGAGAAGCGGTTAGCATAAATGCCTTGAGAACGGGCGGCTATGAAATGTCCCAACTCATGTACTAAGATCAAAATAGCCAAGACTGCGATCGCTGCTAAAACTGACATAGAGCAAATTAATCAAAATATTCGGATATATATTCTTATTGTAGTTTGGGAATGGGCAGACAGACCCCATTTCCTGTATTAGTTTTGTCTGAGTTGGGCTATTTTGCCCAGAAATGCAGTTGTGTTACTTTTTTGATATAATCATTGGCCGCAAATATGATATAGTGTGATCCACTTGAATGGAGTATAAAAATTAGGTCAGAAGCCATATATCACGGTACTCTTATAGTTAAACATAGCTAACTCACTCTACAATTTTATAGGCGGGTAAATTATGATTCAGGCTTTACCTCAAACTAAATTAGTCAGCTTTGAAGAGTTTACAGAGTGGTATCCAAATACAGGAGTCCGCTATGAATTGCATGATGGAGTAATTGTAGAAATGACACCACCCGTAGGAGATCATGAAGAAATTGTGGGATTTTTAGCTACACAAATTACATTAGAGTTTAGTCGGCTAAAACTTCCTTATTTCATCCCCAAAACAGCTTTAATCAAATCAGTAAACAGCAAATCAGCATACTTACCAGACATAATACTGTTAAATCGGTCTAGTCTCGTCAATGAACCTTTGTGGAAAAAACAGTCTACTATTAGTGAATCTGCGTCTGTTCCTCTTGTGGTGGAAGTTGTCAGTACAAATTGGCGTGATGATTACCACAAAAAACTGGCTGACTATGAACAAATGGGGATTGTTGAATATTGGATTGTTGATTATGCTGCTTTAGGTGGTAGAGCATTTATTGGCAATCCCAAACAACCAACTATTTCTATTTATCACCTCATAGATGAAGAATATCAAGTTAGTCAGTTTAGAGATCATGACCTGATCATATCGCCAAGTTGGCCAGAGTTAAATTTAACTGCTAATCAAATTTTTAAAGCCGGTGTTTAAATGACAATTACAAAAAAGCAATTACCGAATTTCTGGAAATTTCCGAAAAATCCTAGCCTTTCCCAGGGATTAATGCAGATTGGGTTGGGTATGACTCTATTTTTCATCTTTTTAGCCTTTTTTGCTCCTGTTTTCCAAAGTTGGGGGTGGTTGCAAAACCCGAAGGAATTTCTGGCTAACCCTATTCATGAAGCGCCTTCGGTTAAACATTGGTTTGGTACAAGTCGTTTAGGCTATGATGTCTTTTCTCGCAGTGTGTTTGGTGTGCAAGCGGCGTTGCAAGTTGTGACTTTAGCAACATCTTTGAGTATGATTATTGGTGTGCCATTGGGAATGGTTAGCGGTTATTTGGGAGGAAAATTAGATAAAGCTCTGTTGTTTCTCATGGATAGTATTTATACACTGCCAGGATTGCTACTGTCAGTAACATTGGCTTTTGTCGTGGGGAGAGGTATCTTAAATGCTGCGATCGCTATTAGCATAGCCTACATTCCCCAATATTATCGCGTAGTTCGTAACCACACCGTTAGCGTCAAAACTGAAGTGTACATCGAAGCTGCACAAGCAATGGGTGCTTCTACCTGGGTTATCTTATCTCGGTATCTATTTTTCAATGTTATTCAAAGCGTCCCCGTCCTCTTTACTCTCAACGCCGCAGATGCCATCTTAGTCTTAGGTGGTTTAGGATTTTTAGGTTTAGGATTACCCGAAGAAGTACCGGAATGGGGATATGATTTAAAACAAGCTCTAGAAGCACTACCTACAGGCATTTGGTGGACTACCTTATTTCCTGGTTTAGCAATGACAACTTTAGTTGTAGGGTTATCACTACTTGGTGAAGGCTTAAATGAATTTGTCAATCCTCGTCTGAGAAGAGAAAATAGGCAATAGTCATTGGTCATTGGTCATTGGCAAAAAATAACTAATGACAACTAACAACTAACAACTGATAACTAACAACTGATAACTAACAACCTGAGAGAGTTTTGTGAACGATAATATTACTTTAATTGCGGCTGCTACAGGTGGATTCATGATTTCTGTAGCTTTATCTGGTATTTTAAAAGGCGCACCCATCACAGATTGGCAACAAGCACACAAAACTTCATACCCAATTGCAAATGTGCAAGTTATGAAAAAGGGTAATGGGTAATTGGGAAAAATAACAACTGATAACTGACAACTGACTAATGACAAAACAAGTAATTGGAATTGATTTAGGGGGGACTGCGATTAAGTTGGGACGATTTACAGCAGATGGTAATTGTTTACAATCTTTATCTGTGGATACTCCCCAACCGGCAACACCAGAGGCGGTATTATCTGCTATTGTAGATGCGATCGCCCAAATTGACCCTAATAATGAAAGTATCGCCATTGGTTTGGGTACTCCGGGTCCTGCTGATGCTACGGGACGCATTGCCAAAGTTGCCATTAATCTCATAGGATGGCATGATGTCCCCCTAGCAGATTGGTTAGAAGCCAAAACGGGTAAACCCACAATTTTGGCTAATGATGCTAACTGTGCCGGTTTAGGAGAAGCTTGGTTAGGCGCTGGCCGCAATTTCCCCAATTTGATTTTACTAACTTTGGGAACTGGCGTTGGTGGGGCAATTATTCTTGATGGTAAATTGTTTGTCGGACATCAAGGCGCAGCAGCAGAATTAGGTTTAATTACCTTAAACCCTGATGGATCAATGTGTAATAGTGGTAATCAAGGTTCATTGGAACAACACACTTCCATATCTGCTATCCGTCGCCGTACAGGCAAAGAACCAGCAGAACTAGGCGCACTTGCTCAAGCTGGAGATCCAGAAGCCTTGACTTTTTGGCAAGAATATGGTAGGGATTTGGGAATCGGTTTAACCAGTTTGTTATATGTGTTGACACCCCAAGCCATTATTATTGGTGGTGGTGTGAGTGCAAGTTTTGAGTTTTTCTTACCGTCATTAACAGCAGAAATCGAAAACCGAGTTTTACCAACATCTCGCGCAGGTTTGCAAATTCTCCCCACAGAATTAGGAAATGCAGCAGGAATGGTGGGCGCTGCTAAATTAGCATTGGGAATTGGGAATTGGGAATTGGGAAAACCTTTTCCTCTTGGCATTTCCTCTGGTACTAAATTTTAACCCAGTACGCCACAAAATTCCCTCGGAACCCACATTCCACACCCTCAACTGTCACAGACAAAAAAGCCACCAAAGTAGTACACAAAGTCAATAGATGCGAAGTTAAATCTTGATAGACCATTTGACCGATGGGTTTTCGGCAATAAACAAACCGGAGCCTATCTGTTGAAATTTTCCTGGTTCAAGATTGAAAGGCACATTCTTGTTAGGGGCAAATCATCACCTGATGACCCCAAATTAAGAGACTACTGGATTAAACGGCAGGCAGCTAAAACTAAATCCGAATTAATCAAAATTAGGCAGAAGATAGCCCAAAGGCAACAATATGTCTGTCCTGTATGCGGGGAATCTCTATTAAATCATGATCAATTAATAAGAAATAGAATAGAAGGAAAATTTGGGGAAGGAAAAAGAAAATATGGATTAAATTTAATCAAGCTTATAAGATTGGGATAACCACTCTGGTTTTTCTAACTTGAAGTTTTCTTGAAGCATTAACTCTGTAGTTTTTAAAGCCCCTTCTACCCAAGTTTGTTCACTAGCAGCATAGGCCTCACCACAAAGATAAACATTCTCATTTTGTTTTGGTCGTCGAAGTCTTTTAGCAACCTCCCAAGGTTTAATATGAGTTTTCCAAAAATGAAACCCTCCACCAAAAGGTTTAGCTGACCAATCTTTAAACACAGCAATATAAGGTTGAGGAATATGTTCTATTTGATGTAACTCTTTTAGCTGATCTTGAACGGCTAATACCATATTTTTTGTTGCCCATAGTCCATCCAAACCAGTTGAGTTGGAGAACGGATTTTTTGTCCCTAGATAGGGTTTCCCTTCAATCAATGGTTGCCAAAAACTCATCGCTTGATTAAACCCTCGATGATAACTAGCTAAAATAAATGAATTAAGATTATTTTGATGTTCAATTTTAGGGGAATTAGCTTTTACGGTTGCATAAAAAACTTCTCTAATGGGTAAATCTGTATCTGAACGACCATATTCTAATCCCAAGTCTTTCCACCAAGGTCTTTCGTAACCTAAAAATAGTTTGTAGGCAGGTTGTGCTATCACAGAATCAATATCTTGCTTGAGATCTTCTTCAAAAAAATCAGTTTTTTCACTTAAAACTTTCAAGGGATATTGCGGAATAGCTAGAATTAAGTGTTTCGTGTAAATGACATTTGTAGTGCCATTTATTTGATCAGTAAAAATTAATTTTATTAGTTTATTATTATCTTCGTTATAGTCTAGACAATTAAAAGTCTCTAATTGCTGATTTTTTTGGACTACTCCTCCTCGATCAATAAATTGTTCTGCTAATCGGAGGGTAAGAGATTGAAACCCCTCTAGTATTGTGCGGTATTCAGTTTTTTCACCATAAGTTATCATAAACCATTGGAGAGCTTCGGCAGCATTCCAATTAGTAAGACTTGCACAATAGCCGCCAGCATCTACTAAAAGGTTGTAAGCTTCAACACTCAAGCTTCTAAAAAGTAAATTCCAAATGCCTATATCATGAATAGATTCGCCATCTATTAGTAAAGATTTTTTTAGCTGATTCCACTGTTCTGAGGACATTTTTTTCGCATCAGGAACAAATTTTTCAATCGCTGTGGCTAACAATTCTGCTGGATTTTTTCCGAGTTCATCTTGATGGAGATTGTAAGGAATTTCTGAGGAAGAATAAAAGTCTTGATGTTTAAAGTGCTTTCCTCTTAAATACAGAAGATTTTTCCCAGAACTTGATTCAAATTTAACAGAAGTTAAATTCATCTTCTTGATTAAATTATTAATGATTAATTGATTGCTGCGATAACGCATTGCACCTAATTCGCTTATGCGATCAGGAATACCAGGTATAGCTACGGAGTATAAACGACCTCCTAGTCGCTCACTACTCTCAAATAAGCTGATCTTTAAATCATTCTTTTCATTCGCTAAACGCCAGGCTGAGTATATTCCTGAAATTCCACCACCAATAATTGCTACGTCTATTGTATTCGATTGAACTATCATAAATAAAACGGTTTTTGATAAAGGTTAAAGTCTGTTTTTGATATTTTTGATTACGCTAACATTACAGTATAAACTCTGACAAGAAACTTTTTTTATAACTTACTTTCTGGAAGTCATAAACAGTTAGTTATACCGCCATCGACAGGTAGATTAATACCATTTATATAAGCAGCAAGAGGAGATGCTACAAAGGCTATTGCCCAACCAATTTCTTCGGGTTGAGCAAATCTAACCACTGGAATAGGAGATGTTAAATATTGCATTACTTCTTCTTTAGTTTTGCCTGTCTTCTCAATTTCCTCTTGAATTCGATAAGATAATCGCCTTGTTTCTACAACTCCAGGTAGTATATTGTTAACGGTGATGCCATACCTGCCAAGTTCGTTAGCCATTGTTTTTGCCCAGTTGGAAATAGCCCCTCGCATTGTAGCAGAAATTCCTCTAGCTCCAACCGGTTCTTTTGCTTCATAAGAGGTAATATTAATAATTCTACCATAGGCAACTTTTTTCATTCCTGATACCACTGCTTGTGTCAACAAATGATTGCAAATTAAATGTTGGGCAAAAGCTGCTTGAAGATCTGATACTTTGGCTGTATTTGCTTCTCCTTTGGCAGGTCCACCCGTATTATTTATGAGGATGTGAATAGTTTTTTTGTCTGCTAAATAGCGATCAACTTGTGTTTTTAATTGTTCTGGTTGCAAAAAATCTGCTACGATGTAATCGTGTTTTTGTCCTAATTTATTATCTAGTTCGTTAGTCATTATTGCTAACTTTTCTTCATTGCGGGCAATGAGGGTAATATTAGCACCCAAATTAGCAAGAACTATTGCCGTTGCTTGACCTATTCCTGATGTGCTGCCACAAACAATTGCGTTTTTATGGGTAAGATCCAAAAATGGAGAAAGATCGCTCATGGTTGACTTATTTTCTATATTCAATCTCTATGGTATCATAGTAAATAGTCTGATCGCAAACCTAATTTAATTGTTATCGATCTATTTGGATTTAATCGAGGTATGTCCAAGGAATTTACATTTAATCGAATTACTATTATTGGTATAGCGGAACTTCCCGAACCAATTCTTGATCGCTTTCAAGAGCTATCCCAAGCAGAAATTATTATTTTTGAGAAGATTGAAGACACAAATGAAACGATTATTCATCAAACTGATTGTTTGCTCGTTAGCATTCGCATCAACATCAATTCTTCTTTTTTAACTGAGTCCAAGAAACTCAAATATGTCGGAGTTTATGGTTCAAGTTTGAATAATATTGATTTAGATATGGCGACTCAATTGGGAATTTTTGTGTCTAAAGTTGTTGGTTATTGTGATCGGGAAACGGCTGAATTTGTTATCTTAGTAGTTGGTGCTTTAGTTCGCGGTTTGTTAAGAAATGATTGGCCAGAGTTTCCCTATTCACTTCACGGTAAAACTCTCGGTATTGTGGGAATGGGAAATGTGGGAATTTCTCTTTCTCGGTTAGCAATTAGTATGGGAATACAGGTTTTATACTACAGCAAAAATCGCAAACCTACTCTGGAAAATCATCAGTTAAAGTACACAGACTTGCCACAACTTTTATCTCAAAGTGATATTATTTCTTTACACGTTCCTCCTCATGTTCGAGCCTTAACTACAGAGGATTTTTCTTATCTACGTCGTCAAGCTATTCTGGTTAATACCTGTATTGGTAGAGTTTTTGATGAGCAAGATTTAATCAAATGGCTATCCTGTTCTGATAATACTGTAATTTTTGATGCAATTGCGGCTCAAACCTACCCAGATGTTTTTTCTCAGAGTAACGCCATTCGCTGCCAGCAATCTGCTTATGCTACATTAGAATCAATTTCTACGAGGCAAGAAAAATTCATCCAAAATTTGTATGATTTTATTGAAAATGTTGTTTCTTCGCCGCAGTAAAATTTCAACATTCTCTATATTTTCAATACTTGCCTCATAAAAAAAGACTGATCACTTCTAAAGTAATCGATTATAGCCAAAACGATCTTGCCCTCGTAAAAGAACAGCTTTCCAGTTATCTAGCTTAAATTTTTTAATGCGATAAATGCTGATTTCCAGATTCTCTTCTAGCATTTCTTTAGTGAAAACTTTTGTATTTGTTTTCGCAATTCTACCGTTAACAGCCCATCTCCAATCATCTGAGACATTATCCACTGAACCGTGAATAACTCGCTCGGTGAAGATAAAAAATTGTCCGGCTTTCATTTCAATTAAATTGACTTTTTGTTCGTCAATGGGATAACAAAGTGTTCCTTGATAAGCCCCGTATCCCGTTGTTGTTTGGGCCGTACTCAGTTGGACGGGATATATTTCCCAATGACTCCCTGGAACTACTGTCATACATCCGTTGTACTTAGTCGCATCAGTTAGAGCAATCCAACAGGTTACTTGAAACAATTCTTCAGAATCTTCGGGATGGAGAATCGATCTTTTCTGGTCAAAAGATAACCAAGTTGATGCTTGATGCAATTCTGTTTTATTACTATGAGGAGGTTTTTGGAAGAATTGAGAGTACCATAAAATTAGATCGGGTCCCAAAAGTTGAGCGCATCGCTCAGTAATTTCTGGTCTTTTAAACAAATTCAAGAGGGTAGGATATTCCAGATGGCGATCATGTCCCTGTCGTTTGACCGACTCTAATTGTATTACTTTTGCTAAATCTGGATCAGTAGGATCATCAAATTCATAATCTCCTCTGCTATAAGAATAAATTTTAGATTCCTTATTATAAAGATTAACTAAATGTTCTTGTAATGCTTTAGCTTCATCTGGATCGATTAAATCGAAGGGACCGAGGTACCCATTATCGTAAAAGAATTTAAGATCCTTTTCGGTTAATTGCAACTCAGAATCAACTTTTATTTTGGGTTCATAAGAAACAGGTTTTTTCAGTTCGCTGTAGTAATCAAAATAAATTTTCTGACCTCCAGACTGGAAAGCTGTCCAAAACATTCGATTATTCCAATCAATTGGCAATTCATTTTTCAATTCTTTGGGTAACAGAACATGAAGAAACTTCAGTTTTGCAAGAACATAAAGAACAGTCAGCTTGCAACAAAACAAAATTTTAGATTGATTTCTCATTTTAGATTTCCTTCAGTTGAGATAAATAATAGTGATTTGATTGAGTATATTGCTGTCAAAAGAACAGAATATTATCAATTTATCATGATTTAATGGGCATTTTTTGGGCATTTTAGAGCAATTCATCACCGGAAATTCCTCCTCGTAATCCCCAGTTTTCAGCAGGTATTTCGTTAATAATAATTCTCGTATCCGTAGGGGAAAATCCAAATGTTTCTAAACCTTGACAGAGCTTTTGGTAAAGAAGTTTTTTAGATTCAAGAGATCGCCCTGGAAACATAGAAATTGTAATAAGAGCATACTTATCCGACGCATTAATGGGAGGATAAAAATTATTGCTATCGTACTCTATGACTCTAACTAAGCGATCGCTTTCTGGAATTTTGAGAACTTCAACCATGGTTGTATGTACAAATGTAACCATCTGTTGTTTGTCTTCGAGATTGATAGATTGACTTAATTCAATAAGGGTAACTGGCATAATAATTAATAACTTCTAATGGTTATTTTACCAAAGTTTGGGTCGATTAACAAAAGTTAAAACTTCTTCTATAGCAATCCTACCCCAATCTTGAGAAAATACGTAGATAAAAATCCTTGTTTTATAAGCACTTGAGCCTTATTGAACTCTCACGTATCATTTAGGATTGCTATATGAATTTGCGGGTTTTGAATTCACAACCATGCATAGATTCCTCCACTTAGGCATTCGCACTCCCATAACTTCAGACTTCCTCCATATCCCACTTTTTTAGTATTCCCAAAACCGAAGGATTGACCTTGATTTTTATCAATACTAGAATGGCAAGCCAACTATTCCAAATAATAAGTGTTAACGCGGTGGAGATAGCCGCCCCTAACCCTCCGTACTGGGGGATTAAAATTGCGTTTAATCCTAAGTTAGTAAGAGCACAAACGCCTGAAACAATGACTGAACTATTCTGATGACCAGTCATTGTCATTAAAGTTCCAACTGGACCAAGTAGGACGCTGATAACCTCTCCCACAACAAGAACCTTAAGAGTCCAATGGGCTGTTAAGAAATCTGGTCCAAAAGTGCTTAAAATGGGCTTGGCAAAAATTACTGTGGTCATGGCAATAATAACAGATGGGACACAAATCCAAATCATTACTTCGGAGATAACTTTTTGCAAATCTTCCCGATAGCCTTTTTTATAAAGAATGGCAAATGCAGGAGCCACAGCTAAGTTAAGAGTCTGTAAAACAGCACTTGTCCAAAATGCTATTTTACTCGCTACACTATAGTTACTAACAGCATCTGCTCCTATAAAAGATCCCACCATAATAATATCTGTTTGTGTTAATAGGATTAAGAAAGTTCGATCTAACAATAATGGGATCGCCGTTAGTAACCATTGACGGTGCTTATAAATGGGTTCTATTACACCAAGTTGATCGGTAAATTTTGACCATAAACACGACACTTGAAAGACCGCTACTAGTAGTAATGTAAAAATGGATGCTTGTATTACAGAAATGCTGCTCAATGCCTGGTTTTGGTTAAAAAGGACAAATCCTCCTCCTAGCAGTAGGATAGGCCACAGAACCTTTGAGGGAGTATAAGCCAGGGGAATATCATCTGCCCCGCGAGCCATATCTTCTTGAAGTTGTATTAATGCTTGTAGTGGTACTAGCCAGACCCCTACTATTAAGACAGAAGCGTACGTAAAGCTATGATGTTGATTAATCAAAAAAATTGCTCCTGTGGCTCCTAAACCAAACAGCAGACCTATCGCTACGGTAAATTGCCAACTACTCAAGAGCAAGCCCCATAATTCTCCCCATTCCTGATGAACACGGTATTCTGACAGCAGGCGCAACACGGCACGAGGTAATCCAAAACTAACAGGTATTGCTAAAACTAAGGACCAAGAAATGACATATTCATAGATTCCATATTCTTCTGTCCCCATCCACCTTACTAAGAAGAATTGTACAAGATATCCTAAAATAATCTCTACAATTTTCAATGTTATAATTACAATTGAATTCTTAGCTAAAGCATTGATTTTAACGTTGCTCTCTGTCTCACTGAGATGTATTTGAGTCACTCTTTGTCCCTCTTGAATTGGACGAAAAAATTAAACACTTATTCTACATATTTTCCCAATAGCGAATCGCAAAGTCTAAATCCTCAGAGATTCTATTTTTCATCTGTAAATCCAAGGGATTTGGTTTATTTTGAGACTTGAACCGAAGATACTGCTCTTTCTCCTCACTAATATGTTCTCGAAAGGTGGGCGATGCTTCTTCAAAACCTGCTATGTCAAACTGTCTATAAATTGTTTCCATATATTCCATCTCATTTCCTAGAAAATTCTCATACTTAATCTCAATTAAGTTCTCAGGAGGAATAGTATTTTTATCTTCCAAGAACTTACCCATTATCTTTTGATAAGACCACAAAATGTCCTCCGAAATTTCTGCTTCTGATATAGTTTGAAAACCATACAGAGGAAAATATTTTTTTCTCATATTTAGGTTAGAGGCATATACCTTAAAAGGATCTCGCATCAGATGAATAAACTTACTGTCAGGGAAAAGTTCCAACAAGGTTTTAATCCTGCCAGTATTGGGAGGATTCTTGAGAATCAATCTTTTTCTTTGTACACCTAAAGTTATCTTTTTGATTAACCTTTGATAGCTTTCTTTCCATTGATTCTTTATTCTGTTATCTGTATCTTCTAAGAACAGGGCTTGAGAGACAGCCTTCCTAAAGTTTCTCGGAAAATAGAATCCTACAGCATAAGTATAAGGAAATGAATTAGCCAAAGCCCATTCTTCTTCACCAGGATCATCAGCTTGTAAAATTACGGAATCAATTTCTTTCGCCAAGGGAAAAGTCGCACTAGCTCTCTGCTGAACAACTTTGTCACTAGCTAAATATATTTCTGAGCTTCCGGTATTAACCTGCGCCCTTGTGATATATCCTAAGTTTTTATCTTTCGCCATGAGCCGATTGAAGTAAGTCGTGCCACTTCGGAAGTATCCTAATATAAATATAGGAGGATTTTTAACCTCGCAATTATTTATTTTTTCTTCATACTTTAAGCTTTCTAGAACTCTGAGAGGAAGCGTTTTATAGCTTTCACTTGAGACATAAAAGGCTTTTTCAAAAAACTTCCTGTCTACTCCTTGATTTTCAATTAGCAATCGTACCCAGTTACTTAAAGAGATTCCCGCAATAGGCAAATCTTTATATTCTTTTTTTACGTTTGATCTCATTTTTATTCCACCTTTGAAGCACCCGCCATCGCGCATTCATGATCCTCCTCAGAACTTGCACCACTACACCCTACAGCACCAATAACATGGCCATTAACCCTTAAAGGGACTCCTCCTTTAGACGGTAAAAGGGGTTCTGATGCGATCGAGGGAACAGTACCCCAGAAAGCAGGAAATTTCTCCCGACTAATAGCCAGTTCATCGGTACCTTTTCGGAATGCTACGGCTGCGACAGCCTTAGCTTGGGCAAATTCTGGCGTGAGAAAAGAAAGGTTATTTCCACGCATACAGAGAACCAGTCTTCCTGATTCATCAACAATCGACACAGTAATAGATACACCTAATTCTTGCGCTTTAGCCAGTGCTGCGCTTGCCACAGTATTTGCGAGTTCTAGAGTTAAATCAATCATGATACAAATTTAATTTTCAATGGGTATACGTTGCGCTGAATATTTTGCAAAATATAACGCAGTTGCTGTTTTAAACAGTATATCTTGGGGTGTTTCCTCTTGGTATTTTGAGATTTGTTTTTCTCTCCATTGCGAATCATCGGCATCTGACAAGATTTCTGTGTGCAAACCATTTATGGTTAAATCTAGAATAATTGCCTTGATGCGATCGCTTAAACTCAAGAATAATGGATATTCTGGTTGAGAACTTCGTTTGACTAAAAAGAAATAGTCATAAAGGTTGCGTTGCTCTTTGGTAATTTCAGAAGCTGATAGAGCATCCTTGAATTCTTTTGATAAAGATCCACTGGAAGGGATTAGCCTTTTAGCAATGCCGTAATGATTTTTTTGACTCTCAATAAAAGCCTGTTTGAATGCCTTCTGAGATGTTTTTAACTCTTCAGGATAGTGGGATTTGATAATGTGATCAACGATACAGGGAATTAATTGATAATCTGATGACCATTTTCCACTAAAGCCTTTGTGAAAAAGAGCCATCCAAGGTCTAGTGTTGCTGCTATAAAAATCCACAGAGCAAGAACCCGCATATTCAAATAAAACATAACACCCTTGGAATAATTTACGACAGAGATTGAGTTTTTGCTCTATAATTCCTACCTCGTTGGTATTAACAATATCCATCAATTCAGAGGACAGAAAAAACCAAAATATGAACATTGCTTGATGACCCGTAATCCATCTAAACCAAAACCTCTCATTCGGTTCCGGGTTTTCCCAGTTCTCATAATTATTGTCTATGCTATAGAGAAAATCTTGAGAGAAATGACTATGAAAATGGTGATTAAAAACTTCTTTAGGGGATGATTTACAATCAGGTAAATTCAGGATCTTATTATTGTACGGATAATCGCTAAATTGCCAATTTTTACTGTTCATTTGAATTCCTTATTTGCTATTTATTGAGGGCTTATAAGTTATTTCAAATTCTAGCCCGTTAATGTCGTAACAGTAAAATGATGTCATACCGTCATCATCAATCACTAAATCCGTTGCAGGCTCATTTTTCCTAAACTCATAACGCCCTGATTGATAAATTTCACAGTAGCGTGAGCGTAAATCTTCTAATTCATTTAAGGTTAAAACTTCGATACAAAAATGTTGGTATTGTAGAACATTATTCGGAACAATACCATCATCATCTTTAATATCAAAGATATGTAATCTAAAATTACCAACCTGAAGTTCAACTAATTGAGTAATGGAAGGAAGTCTTTTTATTGTCAAGGGGGAGAACTTATTCAAAGCCCAGTTTTCCTGACAGTTAAAAAACTCCTTATACCATTTAACCGTATTTTCAATATCGTGAGTCTGAATGGCGACATGATCGAATTTAAGCATTATCTTTTAATAATCCTTATGATTACAAAATGACAGAAAATTGTTTACTATTTTTTCAATATTCTATAAACTTTTGGTTTTACCACCATCTACCGGAAAATTAATTCCATTAATATAAGAAGCCGCAGGAGAGGCAATAAATGCAACAGCCCAAGCAATTTCCTCTGGTTTTCCAAAGCGACCTAGAGGAATAATTTTTTCCATATCGTCCATGACTTTTTCTTCACTTTGTCCTGTCATTTCAATTCTGTCTTTTGCGATGGAAAACAATCGCTCTGTAGCAGTAGAACCAGGGAGTACATTATTAACTGTAATTCCATAACTGCCTAGCTCATTTGCCATGGTTTTTGCCCAACTAGAAACCGCTCCCCTAATGGTGTTGGAAACAATCATATCTGTTAAAGGTTGTTTTGCTGTGTAGGAAGTAATATTAATAATTCTTCCATAGCCAACTTCCTTCATTTTTGGGATGACGGTTTGACTCAAAAGATGGAAACAAATTAGGTGTTGATTAAAAGCAATTCTAAGGTCTTCTGCTGTTGCCTCTAAAGCCGGTTTAAGTGGCGGACCACCCGTATTATTAATAAGAATATCAACATTTTTCCTGTTAAGAAGATAGGCATCTACTTTTTCTTTTAAGCTGTCTGGATGAGAAAAATCTGCTACTATGTAGCCGTGATTTTGTTGAGCGCTTGTCTTTAATTCCTTGAGAGTGGCTAATAACTTTTGTTCATTCCGCGCAATTAGTGTAATACTGGCTCCCTGCTCGGCTAGAACAATTGCACAAGCTCTGCCAATTCCGGCTGTACTTCCACCGATCAGGGCGTGTCTTCCCTCACATCTTATATCCATTCGAAGAATCTCCTATTGTTTCAATCATTCACCATGGCATAATATAGCATAATGGGGATAAAATTAAAATTTTTGCATTTTTATGCAATATTAGTTAATGCATCCTTTGCTTGACATATTGAATTACTTTGGCAGCACTTTCATCAACTGACTCGCAATCAGTATAGCAAGTGATTTCTGGATTCAAAGGTGGCTCGTAAGGATCGGTGATGCCGGTGAAATTCTTAATTTCCCCAGTTCGCGCTTTGCGGTATAAACCTTTGACATCACGTTTTTCACAGGTTTCTAAAGACGCATTTACGTAGACTTCGACAAACTGACCAATGTTTTGTCGCATTTCTGCTCTAATATCTCGGTAAGGCGAAATTGCAGAGATTAAGACAATCACCCCATTTCTGGTAAGCAGATGTGCTACAAAGCCAATTCGTCTTACGTTCTCGTCACGTTCAGCTTTACTAAAGCCTAAATCCTTGCACAAAAACTGACGAACAATATCGCCATCTAATCTTTCAACTCGGTATCCTTCGCTTCTTAAGACCTGTTCAACTACTTGAGAAATGGTAGTTTTTCCTGCACCACTTAAGCCTGTAAACCAAACCGTTGTTCCAGACAAATTATTAACTTGATCCATATTTGTCGTCTTTACATCAAGAGGTTGTGACTGAATTTCCCTATTGATTCGGCTCATGATGTCTGTTCAATTGTCGATTCCCAGTTTTTCCAAAACTTAATATTCATTTTTTCACTCTTGATAAATCTTGTTGGTAAATTGAACGCTGGCATAGGCATGGTATGTACTATAAGCAATGATAATCAATAATACTAAAGCTAAAAAACGAGTTTCACTTACTTAAGTATAGATAAACAACTGACAACTGACAACTAAGAAACTTTTACAGGCTTAGGTGTAGCAGTTGCAGAATGGGATTGAGATATAGCAGCAGTCACAAATCCTTTAAATAAGGGATGAGGTGCATTAGGGCGAGATTGAAATTCTGGGTGGAATTGACAAGCGATAAAGAAAGGATGTTTGGAATATTCCACAATTTCCACTAGTCTACCATCTGGAGATGTCCCACTCACCAGATAACCAGAATCTACCAACTGATTTCGGTAGACATTGTTAAACTCGTAACGGTGACGGTGGCGTTCATAAATGACTTCTTCTTGATAAAGTTGGAAAGCAAGAGTATTCGGAAGTATCCGACAAGGATAAAGCCCCAAGCGCATTGTTCCGCCTAAATCTACTACATCTTGTTGTTCAGGTAGGAGGTTAATAACCGGATGCTCAGTGTATGGGTCAAATTCGGCACTATTGGCTTCAGATAAGCCTTCGACATTTCTGGCCCATTCAATCACAGAACACTGCATTCCTAAGCATAAACCTAAAAAGGGAATTTGGCGATCGCGTGCGTATTTAATCGCCGCAATTTTCCCGTCTATCCCCCGACTACCAAAACCGCCAGGAACGATAATACCATCAACACCTGATAGATAGTTTTCCGGTGGTTCATTTTCCAAAGCTTCTGAGTTTACCCACCGCAGACGCAAATCACCATGAGTTGCAATAGCCGCATGACGTAAAGACTCAACCACAGAAAGGTAGGCATCACCTAACCGCACATATTTACCAACAATGGCGATTTCGACGGTGTGTTGAGGATTATACATCCTGTCCACCATCGTTTCCCATTGTGTCATATTGGGTTGACGTTGTTCCATTTGCAGTAAGTTGAGAACTTGTTCGGCTAATCCTTCCCGTTCTAAAATTACTGGGACTTCATAGATACTACGGGCATCTGGACTGGTAATAACACATTCTACAGCGACATCACAAAATTCTGATAACTTTTGTTTCAATCCCACAGGAATGGGGCGATCGCTCCGACATACTAGAATATCCGGTTGAATACCAATGGATCTCAATTCTTTCACAGAATGTTGAGTAGGCTTGGTTTTCATCTCTCCCGCAGCAGCAATCCAAGGCAACAAAGTAACGTGCATATATAACACATTACGTTTTCCTACTTCCTTTCGCAGTTGGCGAATTGCTTCTAAAAATGGTAGGGATTCAATATCACCTACAGTCCCACCAATTTCCGTAATTACTGCGGAAGGATTAGTTTCTTTAGCAACTCTGAGGATTCTGTCTTTAATCTCATTGGTAATGTGCGGAATTACCTGAACAGTGCCGCCATTGTAGTCGCCTCGGCGTTCCTTGTTAATAACTGACTGATAAATCAAGCCAGTAGTAACACTGTTTAACCGAGACATAGAAGTATCAGTAAAGCGCTCGTAATGTCCCAAATCCAAATCTGTTTCTGCACCGTCTTGGGTGACAAAAACTTCCCCATGTTGAAAAGGACTCATCGTGCCTGGATCAACGTTAATATAGGGGTCGAGTTTAAGAATCGAAACCGAATAATCCCGGGATTTGAGCAAACGTCCTAGACTTGCTGCTACAATGCCCTTACCAATACTGGAAACAACGCCTCCAGTTACAAAGATAAACTTAGTCATAGTATTTTCAATTTCTAGCAACTCTTAATAGATTTTGTTCCCGCAGGAGAATTTGTGTAAACAATGTTGGAGGCTTGTATGCAGGATGAATTTTACCCGATTGAATTCTCTTATTTGAGACCAATGTATTGCCACTTTTGCATTCATATTTGATTCTATCTTCGCTATTGTGCCACAGTCTCTATCCTCAAATCTTCTGTGTTTGTCCATGAAAAAACTCTTAGGGTTAGTATTATTTAATTTCTTATTCACCTCCTCAGTTGCATTAGCACAAGAACCACTTTTAGTAGTTTTTCCCCCTACAAACTACCAAACCAGCACAGAAAAAATATTTTTTATCGGTACAGCACCCTCCCAGGGTCAGGTTTTAATTAATGGTAAGCTGATTAACCGTAGCAAAGCTGGGCATTTTTCCCCTAGTTTTCCCTTACAGTTAGGAGAAAATATATTTAAAGTCCGTTACCAAAATCAAGAACGAGAGATTAAGATCATCAGGGTGTCCACTCAACCTGAGTTACCCCAGGGTTTAGGCTTTGCTCAGGATTCCTTGACTCCTGCTGCTAATATTGCCAGATTACCAGGAGAATTAATTTGTTTTAGTGCAGTTGCACCACCTCAAGCTACTGTCTGGGTGAATCTGGTAAATCAAAATATTGCCCTTTTACCCCAACCTTCCGAGGCGCAATTACCTCCAAATTCAAGTGTTTTGACGGGGTTAAGTCAGCCTAATCTTTCTAGTCTTACCAAATACCAAGGTTGTACAACAGTCGCAAATGCTGCTGATTTAGGAAAACCTCAATTTAATTTACAACTGAATGATCAAAGAATAACTCAAACTGGTTTAGGCAAAATCGAAATTCTGTCCCCGACACAGTTACCAGTTGCAGAAATTGCATCAGAATCAGGCGTTACTCGCACCGGTCCAAGTACAGATTATTCTCGACTGACACCTTTAGCTCAAGGAACAAGAGCAACAGTTACAGGTACAGAAGGCGATTGGCTACGCTTAGACTATGGGGCTTGGATTAATAGTAAAGAAACCAAAATTCTCCCCGGTGCAGTTCCCCCACAAACAGTAATTCGGAGTGTGGGTTATCGGCAGTTAGCTGAAGCTACGGAGATTCGTTTCCCATTAGAAACTGCTGTGCCGGTGAGTGTGGAACAGGGCAATAATTCCTTTATTCTCACCCTTTATAATACCATTGCCCAAACGGACACAATTCGCCTAGATGATGACCCCCTAATTTATCGCCTAGATTGGCAACAGGTAAGCCCTACACAGGTAAAATATACTTTTAACCTCAAAAAGCTCCAACAGTGGGGCTATAAGCTGAGGTATGACAATACGACTTTGGTTTTAACTTTACGTCATCCACCCGATCTGAAAAATAGCAAACGTTTACCTTTGTCTGGCATCAAGATTGTACTTGATCCGGGACATGGTGGTAAAGAATCTGGTGCTAGTGGTCCAACGGGGTATTTAGAAAAAGATGTGAATTTGATAATTTCTCAATTGCTGCGAGATGAGTTGGTGAAGCGCGGTGCTAAGGTGGTGATGACGAGGGAGGATGATCGAGATGTGTCCCTGGGGGAACGTCAGGTAATTATTAATACAGAAGAACCTGCGATCGCTCTTTCTATTCATCATAACTCTTTACCAGATAATGGTGATGCGGAAAAAACCAAAGGCTTCGGTACTTTTTGGTATCATCCTCAATCACACAGCCTTGCAATATTTTTACAAAATTATGTAGTTAAAAAACTTGGTAAACCTGCCTATGGTGTGTTTTGGAATAATTTAGCCCTGACTCGTCCCCATACTGCACCGGCGGTATTATTAGAGTTGGGTTTTATGAGTAATCCTGATGAGTTTGAAGAGATAGTTAATCCCCAACAACAAAAGAAAATGGCTAATACTTTGGCTGACGGGGTGACAGAATGGTTTAAAGTAGTGAAAGAATAAGACCCCACTCCTAACCCCTCCCCGCAAGCGAGGAGGGGGACTGGATTAAAAGCTTTTTTTACTAACTGTCAAAATGTCGGCGAAAACGATTGTCAATGTTATTAGTTTTTTGCTGATTACAAGTTAAGCAGAGAGTTTGTAAATTACTAATATCGTTTTTTCCCCCACGAGATAAGGGGATAATATGATCAATACTGAGTTGAGTTTCTTGGGAGATTTTACCGCAGCTTTGACATTGATTTTTATCTCTTTGGAAAACGTAGGTTCTGACTTCTGGGGGTATAGGAATGCGTGGGGTTTTGTTCATAGATTGATATTTTGTCAGAATCAGGATGTCCAGGATTTGAGGATTTACAGGATGCGATTTGGTGTTTATATTTTGGGATTTTTTGATTTAATTATTTGAAAATAAAGGTTTTATGGCGTTGGTGAATGAAAGTATGAATTTATCTCACGCAGAGGCGCAAAGAGTAAGATCTTGAGAAATGGAATTTTTGATTTTCATATATTAATTCAGCAACGCCGATTTTATTTTTTACTATCTTCACTAATCATACTAATAAATATATCATCAATTATCAATCTTAAAATAAATTAACTTTTCAGAAAATCCTGATTCAGACAATTAATAATCCTGTAAATCCTTAAATCCTGGATATCCTGATTCAGACAATTAATTAAAATCGCATCTACACAAACAAAGTCCACCTGCGTGGACTAATTTATTTATGATGTAGCTTCATTTAGCTTACGTTCTATCTCCTGAAGGAGTGATTCTGGTTCTTTGATTTCTGGTTCGTCAGGACAAAATTCTAGAGAAACTTTCATTCTTAATTTTCCTTTTTGCCACTTTTTACCAGGTGTTAAAATCTGACAATCAACACCTTGATTTACCCAATTTTCAGGTTTTTTAACCGATGGTAAAACACGACTATTTATAGATTTTAGTTCATGATTTAAATGGTTTAAATTACCATTATCTAAGATTACTTTTGATAAAGCTACATCTAATTGACTAGCTTTTAAAATATAACCATCAAAATCAATAATAACATCACCTTGTTCAGAATCTAAAATTTGAAACTTATCTTCTATCTCTCCTCCTCTCTGCGCCTCTGCGTGAAAAAAATCTTAATTAGGTGAACACAGAAAAACCCTGCATTCACCCAACACATTATACCTCTTCCTCCCCAATTATCGGCAACAAATGTTCATACAACTGCATCGCTTGTAAACAGCTATTAATTCCCGCAACTGCTGTATTATACTCCTCAATTTTCCCCGCAACCTGACTCAACAAACGTTGATTATTAGCAATCTTTTCCTCAGCTTCTTGTTGCAAAGTCTTCTCTAAATAAGCCTTCGCATAAGGATATTGTTGTAATATCTCATTTGCTTGTTTTTCCCCCATTGGTAACAACTGAGTTTTGATAGTTTGGTTGATAGTTTGACGAAAAGATTGACGAATAGTATGGGAAACTTTCGGTTCAAAGTCTAACTTCAATAATTGTCTAATTGCAGGTTCAGCGTCAACAATACTTTCTGCATCATACCCTTGAGAAGTTTGTTCTAACACTTGTCGAAATTGATAGATAGAAAAAGTTCCTTCATTATAAAATCTGGGACTTTCTCTGACAAATCTATCGCATTCTACACTAGCAGCACTTACCAAAGCTTGAGTAATCAATTTTTCTATCTCTTTTACCTGTAATTCAATTCCCCCATCATTACCCAACAAACGATATAATTGACGGTAATATTCTGATTTTCTAATCTTTGTCATTAACTGTTGAAATAGATTAGCAATCACTTGTTGACAAGACTCTATTAAAATGTCTTCCAACTGATTAGATAAGTAATAAAAAGCCTCCACCAAAATAGCTAATAAAGGTGCGGTTGCATTGCGAGGATGACTCAAAGTTGCACGACGATAAGCTTCCGCAACGGAAAAGGTATCTAGTAATTCATCAAGACGACGAATCATCCGTGATTGTAATTGGCGAAAATCTGTTTCAAATTCTTCGCAGTTATTATTAATTAATCTGTTAACTTCATCATGAATATGCTGATGAAAATCTCTCCCAACTTGCTGGAGTTGCTGATTTAATTTTTGCAACTCATATTCTTTCATACTCTCGATTTCTCGCGGTTGACTATCTAAATCAATTTGCACACTTTGATAGTGGTTCTTGAGTTTGATACAAATATCTTCTAAATCATCTGCGAGGTTTTTGAATAATTGGGGACGTTTTTCTTCTGTGAGATAGCGAGTAATTGATGTCCGAAATTCTTCAATTCCACTATCTTGAATAAGTTGGTTAATTAATGGTGTTCCCTGTTCGCTTAAAATTCTCACATAGTTATCATTGGAAGTTTCGTAACCATGAAGAGAAATTCTAAATTGACTGGGAGAAAGTTTACCTGAAGCAACGCAGTAATTATTAAAAGCATAAACAAATTGCGGTGTTTCTTCTTTCCCGTCTAAACCTTTAACACTTTCTGCAAAAATCGAATCCAAACCAAATCTATCTAATCGTGTTGTTTGTTTAAGTTGACTTCCGTAAAATCCTAACAAACCACTAGTTTTATAAACCCTATTAGTATCTCGAAATTGACTGTTAATTAAATCTTCTAACCGTTGTCTGAGTTGGTTATTGTACCAAGTTTCATCAATGCGGTTAAAGATATAAAAAACTCTGTCTCTTATCCCTGCATTTTCCCGCATTTGTTCTAACAGTTCAGTTTCTTCCTTTGTCATATCCCCTGCTGACGCAGGTTTGAGAACACAAACTACTGCTGACGTATCTGAATGTTGAATTTTTTGATATGTTAATTGTGCATCTTGTTCGACTGGTGCATCAATTCCTGGTGTGTCTATAATCACGTTACCATCTTCCAAAAGCGGATGATAACAATAATATTCAATTCGTTTCAGAACTGCGCTATTACTACCTCTGCGTGCATATCCCGCAGCTTCTTTGAGGTTCGTAAAATTAAACTGTTCCATTGAGTATGTAGCATTATTAACCGTATTTATGCGATCGCGGTTTGCTACATATCCTTCTAACAATAAAATCAACGCTTTTGCTTGTTTTGCACGTTCTGATTTACTTTCTCCACCTTCTTTTTCAATAATTACTGTACAACCTTGATGTAATAAATCAATTACATCTTGTTTATGGATATTTTTTACAGTATTAAATCCTAATTGTTGACACAAAAACACCGCTTGTTCTTGAATTTCTGCTTCACTCAAAAAGGTTAAAACAACTCTTTATGAATCTACAGGTGCATATTCAATTTTACATTCTGTACCAGTCGCGTGTCCTTCTGCACTATACAACAATTCCCTCTCTAATAGGGCATTAATCAACATGGATTTACCCGCACTAAAAGCACCAGCAAACACAATTTCAAACTTAGGAGAAACTGCTTTATCCAAAGAAATTTGCACAGATGTAATATCTTGCGATCGCAAAGCTGATTCTTGCTGTAGAAGTTGGAGAATCGTCTCAACTTGTGCTTGCAATTGCTGACACTGAGGCATTAAATTGGACATAGAAAGTGGTTAAACAAGGTGCATAAGTATTGTAATACCAATTACCGCCATTTAGCTACATTATTCCCAATGCACCACGAGTCACACCTAATTGGTTTTGTAGCTTCAATTCTCTCCACAGTTGCGAACCGATGATTTCTCCTTCGAGTAATTTCTGGTAACTATGTATTGTTTTTTGCACTTGTTCCGGTGTCTCGCTGACAAATTCAATCCGTAAGTGCTGTAAACCCAATGAAATCAGCCGTTGTACGTATTCTGCTCCAGTTTGTGCTGTGGCGTTATATACTGTATTTCTACATCCTGCGTCAGCTTTGAGAATATGTTCACTACCTACCCTATCTCTGATTGTAACTGCTTGTGTTTCACAAGGTCTACCACAATTTGTATAATCTGTTCCTTCAGATAAAAAAGCGCAAAATACACAATGTTCCATGTGAAACATTGGTATATGTTGATGTATTGTCACTTCAAAATTTTCTGCTGGGTAACTGGTAATTAAAGCTTCAAGTTGGTTAACATTTAAGTCGTAAGATGCTGTTAATCGTTCTAAATTAAAGCGGGTTTTAAAATAATCTGCGGTTAAAGGATTAGCGATATTTAAAGAGAAGTCACCAACACATCTTTCTGTGGAAAAATATTCTAATTGGTCATAATTTCTAATTAAATAACCATCAGCTTGGGAATCTCGAACTTGTTTTAAAATCCAAGTTTCTCCAGGTTTGGTTATCCGGGGTGGTGCGACAAAAATACTAATTTCTTCCTGTTTTGATTCTCGTACTATTTTTACTGCTTCTTTATAGTTGCGAGGATCTTCAAATTCACAATATATAGTTTTGATATCTGCTGTTAATACTGCTTGTAATTGTGCGATGTTTCTGACTAAAACAATTAAAGAAGGGGACGCGGGAATTTCTGTAGATTTAGAACTAATTAAATCTTGCCATTTTCCCTGATGATTTAATTCCCAAAGTTTTGGTCTACTTCTTAATTCCTCTAATTTGCTAACTATTTCCCGACGCATTCTGTTTAACTCACTCACAGGTAACATAATATTCCCGTTGAGATTATTTATAAAAGTATCTAAATGGAAAGGTGTATTCCCTAACCTGCCAAATTGTTCTTTTAATCTTTCTATAGAGAGGGGTTTTGTATGTGCTTCAGCTATCAATATTTCTGATTCTACTTGTACTATATTCCAAAACTGATCACGGGATATAGCTATTAACTTTCCGCCAATTTCTCCATGTACTTCGATATTAATCGGTCTGGTAAATTGGGGATATTCTCCCGTATAACTTTGACGGATTTGTTTATCTAATTCTGGATCACTTGTCTTCCAAACTTTATCACCTATATGGATATTATGGAAATTTAAATCATTTCTGCCAAAAGTTAAGATGACATCTTGACCATTAGGAATAACTGCATATATTCTTCCCCCTTCTTCCTTCCTTTCTGGGTGTCCGCAATCAAAAACAATTCCATCTCCCGGTTTAACAGGTGCTGCTAACTTTATTGTTATTTCGGCATTTCTAATTCGGGTAACTTCTCCCAAATAAACACCCCGTTTTTTACCAAATCTGGCATGGACTAATTCTTGATTATTAATTCCCTCAAACCAACCTGTATATAGTCCGCGAGAAAATGCCATTTCTAACTTATATTGGTCTTTCTCTCGATTAGAAAACGTCTCTATATTTGTTTCTAATAGTTGATTTAAAGCTTGACGATAAACGCGAGTCACATTAGCAACATATTCCGGTGCTTTCAACCGTCCTTCAATTTTCAAAGAAGTTACTCCAGATTTTACTAACTCTGGTAAAACGTCCAAACTTGCTAAATCTTGAGGACTTAATAAATATTTTTTATCACCTAAATTTACAACTTCCCCATTAGCAATTAAATCATAAGGCATTCTACAAGCTTGAGCGCATTCTCCCCGATTTGCAGAACGTCCTCCTAGTGATTCACTGGTTAAACATTGTCCAGAATATGCGACGCACAAAGCACCGTGAACAAAAACTTCTAAAGGTAAGGAAGTATTTTTTTGAGATATTTGTTGTTGAATTTTATTAATTTCCGAAATCGAACATTCTCGCGCCAAAACTACCAATTGACAACCCAAAGACTTAGCAAATTCTACCCCCACTGCACTGGTAATAGTCATTTGGGTAGAAGCATGAATCGGAAAGTCAGGGGAAAGATGACGAATCAGCCGACAAATACCCACATCTTGCATGATCACAGCATCAACACCAGCGGAAATGATAGTTTTGAGGTATTGCTGTGCTTCCGTTAGTTCCTGGGGGAAAATCAAGGTATTCAGAGTGATATAACCTTTGACTCCCCGGAGGTGCAAAAATTCCATTAATTCAGGTAAATCTGCTTCTGTGAAATTCTCAGCCCGCATTCTCGCGTTAAACTTTTCTAAACCAAAGTAAATCGCATCCGCACCATTTTCTACTGCGGCTTGGGCGCATTCCCAGTTACCCGCAGGTGCTAGGAGTTCGGGGATTTTGAGAGTAGGGGTGGAGATGCTTGTCATTTTGGTTAAGTCAAGGTTATGTCAGCTTATAGATTGTACCTAAATTGAGGGGAAGTTGCCTATAAGCTAGAAGTTAAACCCACGCGGAAAGTAAAACCAGGACTATATATCCGATTCACTCGTTCATATTGTTCACCCAGAAGATTTTCTAAGTAAAAAGTTAATCCCAAATTTTTATTTACAGGAATCCGTCCACTCAAATCTAAATTAAAGAAAGACGGGACAAAATCTGTACTTTTTTCTCCTGCTGCTGCATTATTAAAAACAGAACGACGAGAACCACTATTATAAGTAGCATATAAATTACCTTGCCATCCATCCTTTTGATAACCAATTCCAGTTTGTAGCCAAGAATAGGGAATCAAACCTAATTGTAATCCCTTTTCTGTGCCTGTTTTGATTTGAGCATCTGTATAAGTATAGTTGATAAAAGTTGACCATGCACTGGCAATTTTTAATTGCAATGCTGCTTCTAAACCATTGGTATCTACTAACCCAATATTTTCCCATCTGCCATTAATTACCCCCAAACGATTATCTAAACTATTCCCAAAATAAGTAAATTGTCCTAACAAATTTGCCGACAATCTCACATCTATTCCCGCTGTCCAAGTAGAACCTGTTTCTGGTTTTAAATCAGGGTTAGAATTCCAATTATGAACTGTATCAAAAACATATAATTGATCTAACCCTGGATTGCGTTGCGCCCCTGCCCAACTTCCCCGCACTGCAATAGCTGGATTGACTGCATAACGTAACCCCACACTAGGATTAAAATAACTCCCAAATTGACTATCAAAGTTTTGTCTTACCCCTAAATCTGCTTGTACAGCATCGCTAAGTTGCCAAGTATTAACAGCAAATAAAGCCGTATTAAAGACACTTCTATCTTCCCTTTCATTTTTAGCAATTAGGGCAGGATTCGTACTCAAAACATCGCCAATTAAATCAGTATTTTTTAAATCTAAACCCCAGCGTAATTGATTATTAGGGGTAATTTTCCATTCATGATCTATCCTAGCTTTGAATTGTTGTGTATCTAAAATTCCGGTTCGGTAAAATCTCGCTCCCGTTGGTCCATAAGTGCTAAAATAGTCTCGGTTGTAACCCAAGGTAGTTGTTAAATTGGAATTTTCTCCCTTACCAAGTCGAGTTTTCCAAGATAAGCCAATATTCAAACCATCATGATCTAATCGGTCTCTTTGTAAAGGAAAACCGAAATAAATCAACCCCCGACGACTACTCAGGGTAGTTACATCTAAATTCAAGGAGTTTTTAGGATCTAAATCTACACCTATGCTACCAAAATAAGTGCTGGTAGCTGTATCTGCATTAAATAAATATCCTTGAGCATCACGATTTGCAGCACCAACAGGAACGTGGTAACGATTATCTATAAAGAACCTTTCAAAGCTAAAGTTGTATTTGACTTTATTCGTTGACCCACTATAAGTTACCTGTTGATTATTTAAGTTTAATGAGCCAAATTCAGCACTAGCATTTAGTTTTGGTTTGCCATAACCTTCTTTGGTAATGATATTGACAACTCCTCCAAAGGCTGAAGAACCATATAGAGAAGAAGCTGTACCGCTATATAATTCAACTCTTTCAATAGACTCTACTGGAATACTATTTAAATCAGTTGCACCATGATAGGTACTGATATTACTATTAATCGGTCTACCATTAATCAAAAATACAGATTGATTAATTGAAGCTCCTCGATAGTATGTACCTGTGTGAATATCTGCGCCATGTCCAACATCATTGATAGCAAAACCGGGCATTCTTTTTAAAACATCAGCAACACTAGTTGCACCTTGTTTTTGAATTTCTTCTTTTTCAATTACATAAGTAGGAGTAGATTCGGGGAGAACGTCTTTTTCCCCAATGGTTTCAATAGAAATATCTGCATCGTCTGTAGGCGTTAAATCTGCTTCTGGGGTAGGTTCTGGCTTAACTTCGGTTACTGTTGGTTGTTGGGTTAATAATTGAGCATTTGTGGTGGGTAATTCAATGTCTCTTAAATTAGAAATATTTGAATTGACTGCATTTTGATTATTTTCATTATCAGCAGCCACAGCAGGAAATGCCACCAATAAACTTAGTAAATAAACTGGTAGAAAAAAATTCTTATTCATATTTTTGGACTCACACCCGGTAATAACAATCACTAATTTCTATTTTCCCTATGAATAGAAATCGTGTCAACAGACAAGCTGTCATACTTGTATTTGGGGTGTATTGTCGTCTCAATTTTCTGACATCTCTTGTTATTAGGCTTGTTTTCTTAATTTTCCATTTCAAATGTTGTTTGAAAAGTCTAGCAGGAGGGCGGGGAAACCCCGCCCCTACACAATTTGCTAAATTTCAGCTACGGCTCGTTCAATTAAACGTCGTACTAAAGTCTGAGTTCCTGTGTGTTCGTAGTAATTTGTAGCCACATCTAGAAATGCTGCTAGATAGTCTAGTTTATCATCAGCAATTTGCGTGAAAGATTGCAAATTACCAATTACTTTTTGTGGGGTTAAATTATGGCTGTTCACAAGTCCACTCATCCAACCGCTAACTGATTGAAAACTGTTACCGATAAAGTCTAGTTTACCAGCATCGCCACTGCCAGGAATAGTGTTTTTGATGCTTTGGAAAGTCTGGTTTTGGTTTAAATCCTGGGGATTCATTTGACTAATTCCAGATAAGGCTTTGTTAATAAAATCAGGTCCAAGGGGTATTAAACCATCAACACAAACTAATGCCACCATGCGGATAAGTGACTCACTACCATACTCACCTAAAGAGCCAACAAAATCACCGATACTATCTCCAGGAATACCGTTAATTTGACAAAAAGCGACTACTTCAGCTACTAATTTCAGGGTTAAGTCAATGGTTTGAGCTTTGTCTGGTTTGGGGGTCAGAGAGTTTAAAAAACCGAGCAGGGGAATGTTTTCCCCAATTTTATTAGCTAAAGCTGCTGCACCCAAAGCCTTATCTGCACCATCAACGGTTTGATAAAGCCAGAGGGCGGTTTGATATCCTTGGGATTTATCGTTAAATAGATAAATTGCTCTTTCACCAATTTGTTGAATTAAGTCTTCGTCAGTTTCTCCGGTAACGGTTTTAATAGTATTCACAAAACCAACTGTATTTTGCCATTCCCCAGGAGCAACAAAATCTAAAGCGTTCAACATGGAAACAGTCAAGTTACTGGTTGGTAATTCGTCAACTAACTGCTGAATTGGTTTACTCACAAAATTCTCCTTATGTATGTTTTGTATTAACGTCGGTTGTTAGTTAGGGAAGGGATTAAACTATTTCAACGTTGCTAAACCATCAAGATTAAATTTTTCTATCCAAGCTGCGCGATCGCTCGCAGTAAATGATGGACTTTTAGAAATCACCTTCACTTGGTACTTATTCACCAACACAGAAGTTTGAGTATTACCAGCTTTTACTGCGGGATAACCACCTATTTTCTCGGTGCTATTGGCAAATTTAGCCGCTGCTCCCGGTATACTGCTAGTATCAGAAATAGCGAGTTGGGCAACTACTTTACCATCCTTTTTCAAGTTTGCCTCAGAAAAGCCCTTTTTCTCCTGGGTATAGACACGATCATAGCCATCTCCACCACTGGGGAAGAATTTATTTAATTTACTACCCTGAGTTGCATTTTTAACTACTGCCTGTCCACTTCTTTGCTTCGTACTTTCCTGTTGTACCTGATCAAAACGACTAGGTGCTTTTGTCGTGCAAGCTGTAGTCAGTAGTAGAATTGATAGCAGTACAGCAGCTAAAACTCTCCGCCCACGATTTATCACCATTTTTGGCTTCTCCTTGATACTTGAGCTTGTGAGGCAATTATCAACTATTTTGTCACTTACAAACTAGAAAATTTACTTTTAAATAATGATTGGAGGTAGTGATGATCACAAAGTATTTGCATATCTTTGTAGTACAAAACTACGCGAGACGTTGAGCTATCACCGCATAAAAAGGATCTCCACCTCCTACTCCCAACCACTGCAAGAAACTTGGTGCTATTGAGGTCGAACAAATCACTTCCGGGGTCGTGAATCCAGGAACAGAGGTGAAATAGCCCTTGACTAATTCTACTCTAAAAGCTTCCGAACCATCTCGCCAAGCTTGAATTGCCTTTTGAAAAAACATCCGGTTAGAAAAACTAATAATTGCTATCCCACCGGGTTTCAGAATCCGATGTATTTCCGAAAATATCGCCTCTGGGTATTGGATATATTGCACAGAAACACAGTTAATAACAGCATCAAAGTCTTGATCTGGAAATGGTAACTGGAGATTTGTATTGAGATTTTGGACAAAATAACGATTTAATCGCGTATTTCGGGCTAGTTCTTCAGCATTTAGTCCGTGTCCTTCTACATGAGCAAAATCTATCTCTGTAGGTAGATGGGACACCCAAGTACTCATTAAATCAAGAATACGCATATTTGCTTGAAGTCGCTGACGATATAAATCAGTTAATTGTTGAATAAAACCATCATCTACATGAGTGACAAAGCGAGGGTAATCATAGAATAACTGATCATCCGATTCATCTAACTTAATCCGTTGATTTGGTTGCAGTAGCATAAATGTCTTTTTTACCTGATCTAAAAATTTTGGCTAGTATTTTAATTGGTAAGTTATTTTTGATAACTTCACTTATTTTACATGAGAAAATACTATATTTTACAATTCATAAATGTTTTTTAAATCACCAGCAATCATCAATATTATCCAATTAATCCGGCTATTTTGGCAATTACCATATTGCAAGTTATTAATTTGGCTACTCCCTTTATTGTTATTTACTTCTGGGGAAACCAGTCTCATGGCCCATGATGAAACACTTTATGCTTTGAGAGCCAGACAAATGGTAGAAACAGGTGATTGGGTATCACCTTGGGGTCATCCTCATCATAAAACTCCTGGTTTTTATTGGTTAATTGCTATTTTTTATCAGATATTTGGTGTTAGTGATACAACCGCAAGAATACCGACAATGATTGCGGGAATTTTGAGCATATTTGTGATTTATCAAGTAGGAGAAATTCTCTTATCTCAAAAATTAGCATTTTGGGGAATTATTATTCTCAGTGTAGAATTTTTGTGGGTACAATATTGTCGGTTATCCACACCAGATTTACCAACCATATTCTTAGTGTTTATAGGAATTTTCTTTTTATTAAAATCTGACATAGATCCTCAAAAACGCTATTTATATGGTTTTGTCACCGGGGTGAGTTTTGGCTTAGGTTTTTTGATGAGAAGTTTGATGATTTTTCTGCCAATGATGGCACTATTACCTTATTTAATCATAGATCATCGTCGTCATCGTCATTTAAATAACCCCATGTTGTATTTAGGGTTCTTGGTCGGTTTAATTCCTACCTTAATTTGGCTTTATTTTAGCTGGTTACGTTATGGTAGTGATAGTATTGGAGCTTTATTGGGATTTGTCATAGAACTAGGTACTCATGAACAACATAGAAATGGCATTTTATTTTATGTATGGAATCTAGCTTTAAAATCTTTTCCTTGGTTCTTTTTTGGTTTATTAGGAATAACATTAGTAATTCGGCATTCAATTTCTAAATATCCATTAATATTAATCGGTTTTCCCGTTATCTTATTTACTGAATTAAGTATATTTTCCACTCGCTTATCTCATTATAGTCTTGGCATTTATCCATTTATCGCTTTTCTATCTGCGGTGGCTTTAGATTGGTTAGGAAAAATTTACCAAAAAGGATTTGATAATCAATATTCATCTCATCGAATAGTTTATTTACCAAGAAATATTAGTTACGCTTGGGGAATATTAGGCATAATTTTAGTTTTAGCCGGAATAAGTATTTTAGTTTGGGGTGAGGTAAATATTTACAAATATGCAATTCTGTTGATATGTTCTGGTTCGGGTAACTTAATTGTGCCGTTAATCTGGATAGGTAAGTTCTATTATCACCGTAAGTTTCTAACTTCTCATTATTGGCTAGGTAGCTTATTAATTAGCTGCTGGTTATCTGTAGCTACAGCAGGTAATTTAGGTTTATTAGGTGATTTCAACCCAGATTTTAGAATATTTTACAAACAAGAAACAATTAATCAGGTTTTGCAGAATCATCCGATTGACTTTGTTAAAAATAAAGGATTTAATGATAAAGAGTCTCTGTTAATTGACTTCTATACACCCAAATATGGTAAGAATGTAGATTCAGTTTCCCAGTTACCTATGTTGAGTTATGCTTGGATATATCAACCAGGTTTTGTCAAGTTACCAATACATTATCGGGTTATTGGTAGTTTTAAAGATTATCAATTAATTGAGGTTTTATCTAAAAAAATATAACTTGCCTTTTTATATCCATATATCCCTTTTAAGCAAAAGCTTAAATTGTGGCCTTGCGAAGTATATATGTGAAAATTCCCGATAAATATTAAAAGTATAATTTAGGTTTATGTTAAAATACAGAAATATTCTCAACTATTGCAATTTCACCATGAAAAAATCAATTTCCCCAATTGCTTTAATTTTTAGCTGTGTATCTTTGATAGCTTGTACTACCGCACTAAAGGATACACTGAAAGAAGAGGCATCTGCTGTTGTAACACAAAATCAAATGAAAACTGCTCTGGTAGTAGCAAGTGAACAACAAAATAAACAAGCATCTTATCTACAATCAGAAACACAAGAGAAGAAAGAACCTGTTGGTAAAAACCTAGACAACAATAAAAATACTAAAAAAGGTGCAAATCAACAACCAACGGAGGGAAAGGTTAAAAAAATAGTCAATGGTGACTTAATGTGTTATGTCACCTTAGTAGATAATAAAGGAATAGAACACAATGTTGGCGCGAGTTTTGAAATTTGTGACGAGAAGAAGTTTTTGAATAAAAAAGTCCGGGTTGTTTATCAAGTAAAATCAGTTAATGATTGTCAGAGTGCAGAACCCTGTGGTAAAACTCGCAAACAATCAATCATTACTAAAATGGAAGTTGTGAATGAAAGTTCAAAAAAGGTTACAAATCAACAACCAACGGAGGGAAAGGTTAAGAAAATAGTCAATGGTGACTTAATGTGTTATGTCACCTTAGTAGATAATAAAGGAATAGAACACAATATTGGCGCGAGTTTTGAAATTTGTGACGAGAAGAAGTTTTTGAATAAAAAAGTCCGGGTTGTTTATCAAGTAAAATCAGTTAATGATTGTCAGAGTATAGAACCCTGTGGTAAAACTCGCAAACAATCAATCATTACTAAAATGGAAGTTGTGAATGAAAGTTCAAAAAAAAAGATTCCTACACCTTGAGTAATGGTAAATGGAAGATTACTATTAGTAATAGCAACTCTTGGAATGGGGTTAATGGTACAGGAAATGTGAGTTATCAAGGATGTAGTGCTGATGGTAAATGCGTGAGTTTAACAGGTGGTAAAATAGTTTGTCGTCATGGTCTATGTCGTACAGTTTGGAAAGGTGGAAATTACACTTACATTTTAGAACAACCCATTACTGAAAATGGTAATGCTGATTCTACTTTGACAGTCAGAAAAGATAGAACTGAGGTTTTGAAAGTCACAGGGTTGAAATAGATAATCAAAAAAACACCCCTGTTTATTTTCACTTAATTATTCAATGTTAATTGATTATTAGGCGTTGCATAATAGCGGTATGAACTGTATTTTCTGATGAAATTAGCAACGCCAATTATTACTCTTCTGGGGTAAAATTCTGATCTAGAAAATTCAGAGCATGATTGCGAAGTTCAAAGTATTCTGTTGAGTTCCGCATGGCCATTCTATCTCTAGGATGTGCAAAAGGAACTGTTAAAATTTCTCCTATTTTTGCCGATGGTCCATTAGTCATCAAAATAATTCTGTCAGACATATAGATTGCTTCGTCAACATCATGGGTAATCATCATGACTGCTTGACGATGATGTTCCCAAATATCTAATACTTGACGTTGTAATTTACCACGAGTTAAGGCATCCAAAGCCCCAAAAGGTTCATCCATTAATAACATTTTAGGACGAATTGCTAAAGCTCTAGCAATACCCACTCTTTGTTTCATTCCTCCAGAAATTTCATCAGGATATTTATCTGCGGCTGCGGTTAAGTTTACCATTGCTAAATGTTCATTAACAATGCTAATTTTTTCGGCACGATTAGCATTTTTCAAAACTTCATCTACCGCTAAACGGATATTTTCGCGGACAGTTAACCAAGGTAATAATGAATAATTTTGAAATACCATCATTCTATCGGCTCCTGGTTTACGAATCTCTTTGCCATCTAAGCGAACTGAACCAGATGTAGCTTTTTCAAAACCGCCAATTATTTTTAATAATGTGGATTTACCACAACCAGAATGACCAATTACAGAAATATATTCATCTTCATTAATGGTCAAATTAACATGATCTAAAACTGTGAATTTTCCTTTGTCCTGGGTTGGATAGGATTTAACTAAATTTTCGATTTCTAAAAATCCGTTACGGGGCAAAGTTTCTGTAGTAGTATTATGTGGTAAAGTTGTATATTCCATAATTAATTACCTATTTTTTAAGAGAGAAAAAGCTGAGAGGGAGAATTAGCACGAATATCAAAACTATGAAGATATCCTACAGGATCACTAGGATCAAATCCTTTTTTATCTATAAATGCTTCAGGAGGTTCAACTTTATAATCATCTTTAGGACATTCAATTCCCATTTCTGCGGCTATCTCTCGATATAAATCGGTTCTCCAACCTTTTGCGGCTACTTCTTCAGCATTCTTAGGAATTTCTTTGATTTGTCCCCATCGTGCTGCTTGAGTCATTAACCAAATACTGCGAGAACGCCATAAAAATGTGGAATGTTCTGCAATTTTGTGGGGAATATTGTTAGGAAGGTCATAAAAAATTGTGGTATCATCTGCTGTAATCGTGCGGTCTTTGCCATCAAAACCACCGTAATTATAATTGCCAATAATTCCCGGTCCAGTAAACTTAGTAATAGGAACACCGGGCTTTTTAGGTTTCGCACCAGTAAATGATCTTTCTGTCAGTAATTCGGCTATTTCTTGGCGATTTTCAGGTTTGCTGCAATATTGACAAGCTTCAATCATTGCCTTTACCAAAGAACGGTAAGTTTTAGGATAATTAACAATAAAAGATTCCATTACACCCAGGAGTCTATCTGGATGTCCGTGCCAAATTTCCTTACCTTGGGCGAAGGTAAAACCGATACCTTCATTACCTGTAATTGCTCTAGTATTCCAAGGTTCGGCGACCATGTAAGCTTGCATTGCCCCAATTCTCATGTTTGTTACCATTTGCGGTGGGGGAACAATGATGACCCGAAATTCTTTAAGAGGATCAACACCCGCAGCAGCGGAAAGATAGCGAGCAAAGTATTCATAAATGGCAGAACTGAGGACTACAGCCCAGATTTTCTTTTCTGGGGGTTGTTTGTCAAAATAGCCGCGAAAGTCCTTGCCAAAGGCTTCTAAAGCCCCATCACCGTATTTTTGTTGATATTCGTACCAAGGACGGATGCCATAGTCCCACATATCCCTATTCATGGTCATGGCGTTACCATGTCGGTGGATTGTCATTGCTGCACATAAGGGGGCATGACGCGCACCTTCTGCACCTATTCTAGCGTTGGTAACAGCACCGGAGACGACGGGGGAAGCGTCGAGACGACCGAAAATTAAGCCGTCACGGGAGGTAGCCCAACTGGCTTCGCGGTTGAGTATAACATTTAAGCCATATTTGCGGAAAAATCCTTTTTTCCAAGCGATCGCAAATGGCGCACAATCATTAACAGGAACATAACCCACAGTAATGTCCGGTTTCTCTAAATCTTGGGATTTAACTACGGGTGTCACCGCTAAAGCTTCTTCTGTGAGTCCCTTAGCAAACCTATCTCCCGAAACAGCACAGGATGATAATATTATTCCCGCAGTTGTCGCCCCTATTCCTGCAATAAAATCTCTGCGATTTAAATGATTTTCACTCATAGTAATTGATAATTATATTTGAAAAATTTTTTTCATCCTCTCTGCGCCTCTGCGCCTGAAGCGTGTTAGCGAAGCGGGGCGAAGCCCGATAAAATCATCAACTTCCAGGACGGTGAGTAACTAACTCTTGAATTTTGCCCACACCGTAATCTAAAACCAACCCAGTTATACCAATTATAAACACAGCCAAAAAGACAGAACTGAGATTTAAACGACTCCATTCATCCCAAACAAAAAATCCTATTCCTATACCCCCAGTGAGCATTTCCACAGCGACAATGACCAACCAAGCAATGCCTAAACTAATTCTCAAACCTGTAAAAATATAAGGCAAACTAGCAGGTAAAATAATTTTAGTAATCTGTCGCCAACGAGGCATTTCTAAAACTTGTGCTACATCTAAGTAATCTTTGGGTACACTAGAAACCCCCAATGCTGTATTAATAATAGTTGGCCACAGCGAGGTAATAAAAATCACGAAAATAGCAGAAGGATCTGCTAAATTGAACAAAGATAAAGAAATCGGCAACCAAGCCAATGGTGATACAGGTTTAAAAATCTGAATAATGGGATTAAAAGCCAGCATTGCCGGTCTAGACATTCCGATCAAAAATCCCAAGGGAATGGCGACTAATGCCCCTAAACCGAATCCTAATATGACCCGCCGTAAACTTGCTAATAATAGCCAACCAATGCCTAAATCACCTGGACCTCTTTCATAAAATGGATGTAAGATATAGTCCCAATTAGCAATTAAAGCTTCTGGTGGTGTGGGCATTAATTCATGATTAGCTAGTGCTACCACCCACCACAACAAAATAATTCCTAAACAACCTAATGCGGGAAATAAGAAAGTATCTTGAAAAATTATAGGTTTGGCTTTTCTCCAAACAGTTTGTCCAGCAATTGCAAAAATGGCAGCTAAATTTAGTTGCAATATCATTTATTTCACCTCAGCAGAGTTAAGCTTGGGTACGCAAATATTAACTAGTACCAACCTTGGACACTGATGAGATCAGAACATAATTAAAATTCTGTCTCTTCAGTCTCCTCTCAATGCCTACGAAGTTAGCTGACGGGCTAGGGTTGAGAGATACCCTTTTTTGCTAAATTTTCGATTTTTTTGAGTTATTAATCTCAAATAATTCAATTCATCAAGACAAAAACACGCCCCACAATTTGGTTCCTCCGTTCCAGCAATGTTGATTGTTACTTGCTGGACTAGGCTGACTTACTCGCAATTAATGATAGCACAATAACATTGATATCTAGTAATAACATCAGTATTGATAAGAAAAATGGTTACTCAACTACTGATATTGTATTCACTTTAATTATCAATCTAATAAACCTCTTTTTTTCAATTTCGCTAAGGCATCTTCAGCCGCAGCTTTTTCGGCTTCTTTTTTACTCTTTCCTTTAGCTTCACCGTATTCTTTGCCGTCTACTAATACTTTAGCTCTAAATTCTGGCGCGTGAGAGGGTCCCCCTATTTGTTCTGTTAGATATTTGGGAGGATTTGTGTTACCTTGAGCCTGTACCCATTCTTGAAACCGATTTTTGGAATCTACATTAGAACGGATTTCAACAATGTGTTCTGAGGCAGAATCAAATAATGGTTGAACAATGGCGCGAAGTGGTTCAACATTACGATTATTATCTAAATAATAAGCTCCAATTACAGCCTCAAAGGTACTACTGAGTAAGTTAGGATTTTGAAAACCCCCATCTCTAATTGTCCCTTTTCCTAATCTCATTCTAAAGTCTAAACCTACTTCTATGGCAAATTTTGCTAGTTGTTTTTCTTCTACTAGTGCGGAACGCAGACGAGTTAATTCATCTTCTCCTTTTTGACTATGTTTCTTGTACAGATATTCGCCACTGAGGAAATTTAAAATGGCATCACCCAGAAATTCTAAGCGCTCGTTATGTTCCCCTTCTCCGGGGTTTTCGTTAACATAGGAACGATGGGTAAGTGCTTGACGCAAAAGTTTTTCGTTAGAAAATATCAGAAGTTTGTGTACATCAGATAGTTTTTCTTTAATACGAGCTTCTTCCGCTTTTTCTGGAGACAACATTTTCAAAATATCTTGCTTTTGCTGTTCAATAATATCTAGTTCAGATGCGGAAATTGCTTTCATAATTCTCGTCATACTATCAAGAGCGCGATAAGTATCATCTGTGGAAAACCTTGATTGATGCGCCCATTTATTTCTCACGTCAATTAACTCACTGACTAAAGCACGTTCAGCATTACTGAGTTTTTTCTTGAAAACATTATCCCACTGCTTGATAATTAATTTTAGTAGAGCTGAAACATCTTCTTGTAAAGTGTCTTCTAAATTTCGTCTAAGTGTTTGATCCTCAGATATACAAGATTTTGCAACTTCTAACCAACGATCACCATGCACTATTCGCATTTCTTTTTCTACATAGGAATATAATCCTTGAGATAGAGTAGCTAAAGCTCTATTAATTCGCTCGTGATTACTAATGGCCATTGAACTTTGAAATAAAATTATACAAATATATATAATTTTACTATTGTTAATAATATATTGTCTATATCAAAATTCGTAAAATCACCTAAGATTAATTAGCAGATTGTTTAAGTAAGTACAATATATCTTATTTTGTCTTGATTAAGTATATAGTAGTGAGTAAAGTACACATACAATAATATTAAGATGTGTGTTTTATTTATCTACAAAATACTAAGAAATAAATTTCAACTTAGATATAGTAAAATACAATAATATATAAAAAGACTAAATTTTAAACCAATGCCAGCTAAAGATATTTTTCATGATGCTGTGAGGAAAGGATTAGAAAAAGAGGGTTGGGTAATCACGGATGATCCTTTGAGGATTGAAGTTGGTGATGTGGAAATGTATATTGATCTTGGGGCTGAGGAAATTCTAGCTGCTGAAAGAACTGGAGAAAAAATAGCAGTGGAAATTAAGAGTTTCACTGGTACATCTAGTATTTCTCAATTTCATACAGCAGTTGGACAGTTTTTTAATTATCGTTTTGCATTAGAACAAAAAGAATCAGAAAGAGTTTTATATTTGGCTGTTCCTTTGGGTGTTTATCACGCTTTCTTTCAATTGCAATTTATCAAAACAGTTGTCGAACATTATCAACTTAAAATCATTGTTTATGATCCGATTCAGGAGGCAATTGTAGAATGGAAAAACTAAAGCAATATCAAAATTATGTTCAACAAGTTATCAGAGAGTATGCTCAAATAGGTTCAAAGAAAGATGAGATTGAGCAACAACTGATTTTTGATCCTGTTGGTAATCATTATCAGTTAATGTATGTTGGTTGGAAAAACAGACGCAGACAGCATGGCTGTGTTTTACATCTTGATATTAAAAACGACAAGATTTGGATACAACATGATGGAACGGAAATTGGTATAGCAGATGAATTGGTTAAATTAGGTGTACCAAAAGAAGATATTGTTTTAGCTTTTCATGAGCCTTTGATGAGACAATACACAGGTTTTGCAGTGGGTTAATTGCAATTTCAGATCCCCGACTTCTTAAAGAAGTCGGGGATCTAACTATCTAACTACTTAGTCCAAGCAGGATGAGACAATAAGGAAGACATGACTCGCACTCCACGTAGTTGATTAGAGAGGGGTAAATGACCTCTAGGAGCGCTTAAATTCCAGGTGAATCCGTTGGGGTATCTTGTCCAGTTGTTACCATCCTTCCAGCCAATTTTTGGCCACAGGTTGACCCAATTTTTACTTAAACCTAACCAAATTTCGCGCTGTACGGAAAAGCCAAATTTGCCTTCTGAGTGAACTACCCAGAGTTGATTGATGGTGCGTAAGTCTTGAATGGGGAAATTTTCTACTTCTGTAAAGTACAGCCATTTTCTCTGTACTGCTTGGGGACCTGCGGCTTCACACATCTTTTGAATTGTCAAAAGATCCGCTGCTTGGAAGTCTTGATTGGCAAGTAACTTTTGCAAAGAATTGTAACTGATCCCACAGTCCGATTTTAGAGGTACAATTCCTTCAGGAAAGTTAGTTTGTAGAAATTCTTGATCTGCCGGTGCATTAGTATTATAGATGACTTGGTAGACTTTACCATCAATCCAAGTTGCTGGGGTATCACGACGTTTCAGCAAAAATTCCTTCAACACATCTAACCCATCATTACCCAAGTCAGCTAACTGCGGGATGATTTGTTGTTGGACTTTTTCGGACCCAGCGATTAACTTTTGGCGGAGGGAGTCGAGATCATTTGTAGTGCCTGATACAATCATTGGGTCTGTCATGCTGTTACTCGTGTTAGCGTGAGCGTGAATAAACTATCTATTGCTATCGGTCATTCTACAAAATGAAGGACGAATAGCGAAAAGTAGTTTACAGAGATCTTGGGTGAATCTGGAAAGCCTTTGAGTGCTTATCTAAAAAAGTCACTCTCGGTGGCTGATGCGAAATCCTAACTAACAATACTTTATCAGCTAAGGGGTCAGAGAATCCAGGGGTTACGGTAATTATGACTTCTAACTCCTGCGGGCGGGGAAACCCCATTGGGCGGGGAAACCCCATTGGGCGGGGAAACCCCATTGGGCGGGGAAACCCCGCCCCTACTCGGTGAATTTCTTCTATTTGGAATGTGTGAATTATGTACGAAAAGATTACTCCTCCCACCACTGGTGCGAAAATTACCTTCAAAAATGGTGAACCGGTTGTTCCTGAAAACCCGATTATTCCTTTTATTCGCGGTGATGGTACGGGGATAGATATTTGGCCGGCGACGGAAAAGGTGCTGGATGCAGCGATCGCTAAGGCATACAAAGGTAAAAGAAAAATTAGCTGGTTTCGGGTTTATGCTGGTGATGAAGCCTGTGATCTATACGGAACATACCAGTATTTGCCCCAGGATACATTGACGGCGATTAAAGAATATGGCATAGCCATTAAGGGTCCTTTGACTACTCCTGTTGGTGGGGGGATTCGGTCTTTAAATGTGGCATTACGCCAAATTTTTGATCTTTATACGTGTGTGCGTCCTTGCCGATATTACGCTGGAACACCTTCTCCCCACAAAACTCCTGAAAAATTGGATGTGATTGTTTATCGGGAAAATACGGAAGATATTTATTTGGGGATTGAGTGGAAGCAAGGTAGTTCCATTGGCGATCGCCTGATAAAATTCTTGAATGAGGAATTGATACCCGCCACCCCAGAACATGGTAAAAAGCAAATTCCTCTAGATGCTGGTATCGGTATTAAACCTATCAGCAAAACCGGTTCTCAGCGTTTGGTGAGACGTGCAATTAAACACGCTTTGTTATTGCCCAAAAATAAGCAACAAGTCACCTTGGTGCATAAAGGCAATATCATGAAATACACAGAAGGCGCTTTCCGGGATTGGGGTTATGAATTAGCAACCAGCGAATTTCGTCAAGAGTGCGTGACAGAACGGGAATCTTGGATTTTGGGTAATAAGGAAAAAAATCCCCATATTTCTTCAGAAGAAAATGCCCATGAAATTGATCCTGGTTTTGATTCTTTGACTCCAGAGAAAAAAGCGCAAATTGTCAAGGAAGTGGAAATGGTTCTGAATACAATTTGGGACAGTCACGGAAATGGTAAATGGAAAGAGAAAATCATGGTCAATGATCGCATTGCTGATAGTATCTTCCAACAAATTCAAACTCGACCAGATGAGTATTCTATTCTGGCGACAATGAACCTGAACGGTGATTATTTATCCGATGCTGCTGCTGCTATTGTTGGCGGTTTAGGTATGGGTCCAGGGGCAAATATTGGCGATTCCTGTGCGATTTTTGAAGCTACTCATGGGACAGCACCAAAACACGCGGGCTTAGACAGAATTAACCCCGGTTCGGTGATTCTTTCCGGTGTGATGATGCTGGAATATATGGGTTGGCAAGAAGCCGCAGATTTAATTAAAAAAGGCTTAGGTGATGCGATCGCTAATGGTCAAGTTACTTATGACTTAGCGCGGTTAATGGAACCACCTGTACAACCATTAAAGTGTTCTGAATTTGCTGAGGCGATTATCAAACATTTCGGTTAATTTCCGGTATTTAGATCCCCGATTTCTTAAATAAGTCGGGGATATTGTAATTTGATTGGGATATAAGTTATTTGTATGGTATTTTTGGAAGAAAGAACTTTCTCAATTATTAGGGTCTATTCTCATTATTATTGAGAATTTTATCAATAATTTAACGATTTTTGGTGATTTCAGCCAGGGGGCTTGACAGTGTTCCGAGTTTTGGGTACGATGATGTTATGTCTAGAAATCTGTCTGCGCATATATAGCGGGTTGAAAATTCTTTAAATCAGGATTAAAGGTCAATACCTTGTCCATTTTCTGCTTTGTTGGGTTGCGCTGTCGCTTAACCCAACGCATTTGTTGGATTTCATGCTATTGCTTCGCGAACGTTTACGTTCCACAACCCAACCTTGTATCTTAGAGGTATTGCTACAAATACCTGCTTTCCCATCTCGGGAATGCCCACATGATTTTCTCACCATTTCTTGTATTAGTGCGGTTTGTTACAAAATTATCACAGTGAGGAATACCTCACCTCTTTGATGGGCATACACACCAGAAAATAATTTGCAAGCTCTGTTAACAATCTGTTATGTTTATTCACATAAGGTTACAAAAGTAAAAAACGAGGTTCTCGAATGGCTATTTTAATTTCTCTATTGGTTGTTGGCTGGGTAGCAGTTTCCGTTATCGGTTCTCTCGCTTACTTCATGGGTGAACAAAGCAAACCCATTCACGAACGTAACTGGGCTTCTGACAAATTTGCAGCTTTGGCTAAATCTATTACTGGAGTAGATATAGACTATACCCAACGCACACCCGCCTATGCTATTGATGCCTACAACAGCCGTAATTTACCCCAATAGTATTTAGTAGCAATTTGACAAGATGTATATAAAAATAACCCCCAGTCACAATTATGGGGGTTTTGCTTTTTTTAGATCCGGTAAATGAAGTCCGAAATTTAAACCAAAAAAATGGCTACTGCTACGCTATCAAGTGTCACACTGGTTTTACTTCTTCGTTCTTCTTCCTTCTTTCTCACTCCTGACTCCTGACTCCTGACTCCTGCTGTAATTAAAATGCTGGACGATAAACGCGATAATTGATATTGGGGAAAATATTATCCATTGATTCGACTTTTTCCAGCCAACCACTATCAACTTTACCCACTTTCACATCTTCATATAGTTTATTAAACCGCATTAAATGTGACCTTGTTCTTCTCACTGCATAGGGAACCATTGTTCCTGTCCGCATAATAAACGCCCAGTCAGAAGATTGTGCTAGTAACAATTCTCGCGCGGCTTGGTTAAGTGCTTTTTCCTGTAACTCATCTTCCGCTTCAATTTGAGAAATTTCAATCATCCGTTCCGCAGCTTTGTGTAAGTGTGGGTAAACCCAAGCATTGGTATCATTCAACCAATATTCATGGAAACCCTTAAAGCCCCAACTCGACTGAGCCGGACGACATACCTGCTGATTCGGATTAGCTCGTAGATAATCGGCTAAATGGGTCATTTCATAAGTTTTTTGGTCATACCATGACTTCCGAAACAGGTAATCAATGAACCAAGGACCTTCATACCACCAATGACCAAACAACTCCGCATCATAGGGAGAAACAATAATTGGTGACCGACCCATCATATTGTGTAAATGCCCAGTTTGCTGCTCACGATTATACATGAAGTTGGCAGCATGTTCTGCCGCTTTTTCCCTTGCCCAGTAAGGATCATATAGAGCTTTATCCGCAAGACCTAAGCCACGTCCAGTAATTTTATGATATTTAATGCCAGTATTTTTACGCTGACCATTAGGCATGATATAGGGCTTAATATATTCATATTCAGCTTCCCAACCCAGGTCTTTATAAAATTCCCGATATTCGGCTGCACCAGGATAACCTACCTCAGAAGACCATACTTGCTGAGAAGATTCATGATCTCGACCAAAAGCCGCTACACCAGGTTCTGTAAAAATTGGGGCATAACTACCGAAACGAGGACGGGGACGAGCGTATAAAATACCATGACCATCAGTGAGGAAATAACGTAAACCAGCATCCGCCAGCATTCTTTCCACGCCTTCATAATAGGCACATTCTGGCAACCAAATCCCTCTAGGGGGTTGTCCAAAAGTTTCTTCGTAATGTTCACAAGCTACCTGAATTTGCGCCCACACAGCTTGGGGATACATTTTCATTAATGGTAAGTAGCCGTGAGTAGCACCGCAGGTAATAATTTCTAAGTTATTACTATCTTGGAACTGTTTAAATGCTGTAACTAAATCACCGTCATAATGTTCCCATAACTCCCGCGCTTCATTAAACTCAGTTGCATAATGTTCTGCTAAATATCGAATATGACCATTATGGACATTGCGTTCGGATTCTAGTTCTATAAGCTCTTCCAATTGAGCTAAGTGAGCATCATAGCGTTCCTGCAACAAAGGATCACGAAGCATAGAAATCAAAGGCGGAGTCATACTCATGGTGAGTTTAAAATCAACTCCGTCTCGTTTTAATCCCTCAAATACTTTTAATAAAGGAATGTAAGTTTCAGTAATTGCTTCATATAGCCATTCTTCTTCTAGCACATAGTCACTTCCGGGGTGACGAACGAAGGGCAGATGTGCATGAAGTACAAGCGCGACGTAGCCTATAGCCATAATATTTTTCTGTGTGGTATTTGCAGGTTACAGACAAAAAAGTCTGTGTGGGGAAATTAAGAATATTTTAAGACTATATGGATCATTTTATTAGAAGTCAGGAGTTCAGGAGTTCCGAGTTTCTCCTTCAGAGACGCTACGCGAACGGAGTTCGGAGAAAGAAGGAGTCAGGAGGAAGAAAGAAGATAGAAATTTCTCCTGTAACCTGTCACCTGTAACCTGTCACCTGTCACCTGTCACCTGTCACCTTCTTCCTCACTATCTTGATACAAATTCTGCAAGTCCTGTAATTGAGTTTTACGGGAAATTCGGCGGTATTTTTTACTTTCCAGCTTGGGTTCGTACTGACTTTGACCTTTACCTTTAGATATTAATTTCAGACTTGATTCGGGGTCGGCTTGTTGGTTAAGATGGGTTTGATGAGCGATCGCATCATCCAAAAATTCTAAATAATGCTGATATCGTTCCCAGTCGCCACTCACAGCACAGTCTGGTTCATCTTTATGGATACAATCACTAAAGCGACAATGAGCCGCAGCTAGGCGAACTCTTGCTTCTGGGAAATAGTGAATTAATTCTTCGGGACTACAATCTAAATCTGGTTGATTAAAACCGGGAGTATCTGCTAATAATCCACCTTTAGGCAGTTCAAATAATTCTACATGACGGGTAGTATGGCGACCGCGGGCTAATTTACCGGAAACTTCCCCCACTCGCAGGTTGATATCAGGAATCAAACTATTAATCAAGCTGGATTTCCCCACACCAGAAGGTCCAGCAATCACAGTAATTTTATCCTGCAAATATTCAGCTATTTGGTCAATATTAATGCTATTTTGAACGCTAATAAATAAAGGTTGATAACCCCAAGCAAATAAGCGATCGCTTATTTGCTGTTTTTCTGCTGGAGAAACTAAATCAGATTTATTCAAACATAACAGCACATCAACCCCTGTAGACTCAGCCTTAATTAAAAATCTACTCAATTGAATAGGTTCTAACGGCGGGTCAGCCACTGCAAAAACCAGGAGAATTTGATTGACATTAGCGATCGCTGGGCGATTTAATTGACTATGACGCGGTAAAACCTCACCCACAGCCCCCCGTCCCCCAGCCCAATCGGGTTCTTCAACAACTACGCGATCGCCCACCATCACCTGCTGACCAATCTTTTTTAAGCGCGTCCTTCTTGTGCAGAGGAGAATAGTGGAAGAAGGTGACAGGTAACAGGGAACAGGTGACAGCGAAGAAGGTGACAGGTAACAGGGAACAGGTGACAGCGAAGAAGGGGAAGAAGAACGTTCTACTATTATTTCTGAACTCCTGACTTCTTCTACTTCATCCATCTGTACTCGATAAAAATTCGCCTGTACAGCTAACACCGTACCCAATAACTGTTTAGTAGAAATATTTTCCCCTGTCATGCCACAGCAACCGGACGACGGATAACCAGGGAAAAATAGCCAGTACAATCTGTAATTTGTTCCACTTGATAACCAGCCATTGTTAGACTATCAGGAACTTGTTCTATCGGTTCACCCGGATCTAACCAGACTTCCAACAAATCGCCAGGAGGCATCTTTTCCAGAAATAGTTTTGTCCGCACAAAATTAATCGGGCAAGGAGTACCACGTAAATCGAGTTGAGCGTCAGGGGTGAATACAGAAGACCCACTCATGATTTAAATAAGCCTCCTAAGAATCCTTCTAAACCACCCTTACCAGTTCTGTCTCCCTTAATTTTAGCCAGTTTCTCCAGTAGTTCTCGCTCCTCTGGGATGATTTTCGTAGGAATATCAATTAACACCGTCAACAGATGATCACCGCGACTCACAGGATTACCCAGACGGGGAACACCACGATTTTCTAATTTCATGATTGTATTCGGTTGAGTTCCAGCGGGAATAATTAATTCCACCAGTCCATCTACCGTATTTACCTCTAACCGACAACCTAAAATCGCTTGCAAGTAGCTAATTTTAATTTCCGAGTTAATATTAATGCCCTCACGATGAAATTCTTCATCTTCATTGACAAACAAATAAACGTATAAATCACCTGGAGGACCGTTCCGTTGACCCGCATCTCCCTCCTGGGAAATCCGTAGTCTTGTGCCATTGTCCACACCAGCAGGAACATTAATTTTCAGTTTCTTTGTTACCTGATTTGCGCCCTTACCATCACAAGCATCACATTTATCTTCCACCACCGTTCCTGTGCCATCACAGGTGGGACAAGTTGATACTTGGGTAAAGCTACCAAAAGGAGTTCTCGTTACCCGTCTAACTTGACCGGAACCGCTACAGGTGCTACAAGTCCGGGGACGAGTTCCTGATTTAGCCCCAGAACCACTACAAACTTCACAGGTTTCTAAATGGGAAATCCGAATTTCCTTTTCTCCACCAAATACCGCTTCCCGAAAATCTAATTTCAGGTCTAAGCGCAGATCATCGCCTCGGACTGGTCCACTGCGCCGTCTCTGTTGGGGTTGTCCACCTGGACCGCCGGCAAAGCCGCTGAAAATGCTTTCAAAGATATCGGCAAAACCACCCATGTCACCCATATCTTGGAAACCAGCCCCAGCCCCAGCAGCACCAGAAACACCTGCTTCACCAAAGCGGTCGTAACGAGCGCGAACTTCTGGCTCGGATAGCACTTCGTAAGCGCGGTTAATTTCCTTAAATCGTTCCTCAGCCCCAGATTCTTTATTTACATCTGGGTGATACTTTCGGGCTAGGCGGCGATAAGCCTGTTTAATCTCTTCTTTGTCGGCGTCACGAGAGACACCCAGGGTTTCATAATAGTCTCGGGCCATATAGCAAGGTTAAAATTTAGAAGGGAGCAGAAGTACAGAAGATACTAGCCAATAGGTTCAAGGTAACACTTTAACAAGAATACAGACATTTAGGAGTGCAAATAGCGTGGATTAGCGTTAGTCATGCTCTTTTTTAATTTTTGTGAATAATTATTATTTTTTGGCGTTATTGTCCACAACAATGATTTTAGCCTATACCTGCGGTGTTTGCTTAAGCGTCTGGAAAAAAAAGAGTAAATCTATCCATATTAATCCTAGACCTGGTTTTTGTCTGGGACTTTTCTGCTGTTCATAAGCACAACTTGTATCAAGTCATAGCATTTATTGCTGATGATACTTTTGATTAACTTTTTATTATTGTGCTATTGAAGTGTGGAAAAACCCACCCATTGATTATAGGTACTAACCGTCCTCTTAAATGTGGAAAACCCAACCTATACTTTTGGTTATGTATATGGTATTACTCTATGGCTCTGTTGAGCAGATATTTAGCAGGTTGACAAATTTCTTGACAAAAGACATGAAATCTGCTAATAATTGTAATTTGTGGAAACTTTACCCTTTAATATAATCTCTTGGCTAACGTCATTGTCATAGGTGCCCAGTGGGGCGATGAAGGAAAAGGTAAAATAACTGACTTACTCAGCCGCTCCGCAGACGTGGTGGTACGTTATCAAGGGGGAGTTAACGCTGGGCATACAATCGTAGTCCAAGGTCAGACGTTTAAGCTGCACTTAATCCCCTCTGGTATTTTGTATCCAAAAACTGAATGTATCATTGGCTGTGGCACAGTCATAGATCCACAGGTTTTGATCAAAGAACTCGAACAACTAGAACAATTAAATATTTCTACGGCTAATCTGCTGATATCTCAGACGGCTCATGTCACCATGCCCTATCATCGCATGATTGACAAGGCATCCGAGGAAGTTCGGGGAAATCATAAAATCGGCACAACAGGTAGAGGCATTGGTCCGACCTACGCGGATAAATCAGAACGTACAGGCATCAGGATGTTAGACCTGATGGACACCGATGGCCTGCGTGAGCAGTTGGAACGGACGATAAACTATAAAAATACCATTTTAGAAAAGCTGTACAATCTACCGCCCTTGAATCCACAAGCAGTGATTGAGGAGTATTTAGGTTATGCAGAACGCTTGCGTCCTTTTGTCGTTGATACATCGTTGAAAATCTACGATGCAGTTTTACGGCGACGAAATATTTTGTTTGAAGGCGCACAAGGGACATTACTTGACCTGGATCATGGAACTTATCCCTACGTCACATCCTCCAACCCAGTCGCTGGGGGGGCTTGCGTTGGTAGTGGATTAGGTCCGACAATGATAGATCGGGTAATTGGTGTATCCAAAGCGTATACTACAAGAGTGGGAGAAGGTCCATTCCCCACAGAACTAAATGGCGAAATTGGGAACTTGCTAGGCGATCGCGGTGCAGAATTTGGCACAACTACAGGGCGTAAACGTCGCTGTGGTTGGTTTGATGCGGTTATCGGGCGTTATGCAGTCCGTATTAATGGGATGGATTGTATGGCGCTTACCAAACTAGATGTTCTCGATGAACTAGAGGAAATCAATGTTTGTGTGGCTTATGAAATTGATGGTGAACGCTGCGAAGACTTCCCCACCAGCGCTCGTCAGTTCGCTCGTTGTCGTCCCATCTACAAAACTGTACCGGGGTGGCAAGTTTCAACAAGTCACTGTCGTACCCTGGAAGAGTTACCACAAAAAGCACTGGACTATCTGAAATTCTTAGCAGAATTAATGAAAGTGCCGATCGCAATTGTTTCCTTGGGAGCAAGTCGTGATCAAACTATTATTGTTGAAGACCCTATTCACGGTCCCAAACGCGCACTGTTACAACCCAACGGTACACCTGTTTAGTCATTGGTCATTGGTCATTGGTCATTGGTCATTGGTCATTGGTCATTGGTCATTGGTTAGTAGCAAAATAACTGACAACAGACAACAGACAACGAATAACTAACAATCAACAAATTAACAAATTATATGGCGATCGCACTCGAATCTAAACCCCGTCCCGAAGGTAGCAAACCCAGAGCTTTGCGCCGTTCAGGCTTAATTCCCGCCAACTTGTATGGTCACAAAGGAATTGAATCAATTGCTCTAGTTCTTGACGCTAAAGTTGTAGAACGCTTGCTCAAGCAAGTTACCCCCAACAAAACCGAAATAGAACTCAGCATTCCTGAATTAGAGTGGACTGGTACAACCGTAATCCGCGAACTTCAGATCCACCCAGCCAAAGGCACACCTTATCACCTAAGTTTTTTTGCTGGCGCTAAAGGCTAAAATTCAGGTAATACAGCAGGAGTCAGATTGTGTACCTCCTAGGGACGCAACCTGCTGTAACAAAGAAGGGAACCAGGGTTAGCCCTGGTTTTTTTGTGGAAAAATTATTTATAGTAGGGAACGGGGAACAGGGAACAACCTGAGTTTACCAATTACCAATTACCAATAAAAATGACAGAAACCAATCTCCCGAATTTAATCTTACAAATGTTACAACCAGGATTTTATCCTCATCCCGTAACAGAACCAATTCAACTAATTCAAACTCATATTTCCTATGTCCTCCTCACCGGGGATTATGCTTACAAACTCAAAAAACCAGCCAACTTTGGTTTTTTAGACTTTTCCACTTTAGAAAAACGACACCATTTTTGTCAAAAAGAACTGCGACTAAATCAAAGAGGTGCAGCTGAATTATATTTAGAAGTTCTCCCCGTAACCTTAGTAGGTGAACAATACCATTTAGGTGGCACAGGAGAAGCCGTAGAATATGCAGTAAAGATGCGTCAATTTCCCCAAGAAACCCTATTTAGTGAACTTTTTGCCAGTGGAAACTTGCCAGAAAGTCACTTAGAAGAATTGGGACGAGTTGTAGCTGAATATCATGCAAACACCGAAACAAACGATTATATTCGCAGTTTTGGAGAAGTCTCCCAAGTCCGATTAGCAATTGATGAGAATTATCAACAAGCCAAAAAATATATTAGTGGTCCTCAAACCAAAGAACAATTTGAAGAAACAAAACAATATACAGACAACTTCTTTCTCCAACATCCAGAACTATTTAAAAGCAGAATTGACAATAACTATATTCGTGAATGTCACGGCGATTTGCACCTCAGAAATATTGCTCTTTGGCATGACAAAATTATGCTATTTGATTGTATAGAATTCAATGAGCCTTTCCGCTTTGTGGATGTCATGTATGACGTAGCATTTACAGTCATGGATATTGAAGCCAGAGGACGGAAAGACTTAGGAAATGCCTTTTTAAATACCTACGTAGAGCAAACTGGAGACTGGGAAGGTTTACAGGTATTACCTTTATACTTAAGCCGTCAAGCCTATGTGCGAGCTAAGGTAAGTTCTTTCTTATTAGATGATCCTAACATCCCGGCTGGGGTCAAAGAAGAATCTGTAAAAACCGCATCTGCATATTATCGTCAAGCCTGGGAATATACTAAACCCCAACAGGGAAAACTGATTTTAATGTCGGGTTTATCTGGTGCTGGTAAAAGTACCACAGCTAAATATTTGGCGCGGAAACTCAACGCAGTTCATCTCCGTTCTGATGCTGTGCGTAAGCATTTAGCGGGAATTCCCCTCTTAGAAAAAGGTGGGGATGAAATCTACACACCAGAAATGACCCAAAAAACCTATAGCCGATTATTAGCATTAGGAATTATCCTGGCTAATCAAGGTTGGTCTGTGATTTTAGATGCCAAATATGATCGCCAGGATTTACGGGAAGCAGCTATTTCTCAAGCTACACAGCATCAATTACCTGTACATATTATCAACTGTACCGCACCGTTAGAAGTTGTCACAGAACGACTCCTGAACCGTACTGGTGATATTGCTGATGCAACCGCTGATTTATTAGCATCCCAAATCAAGCAATCTCAACCATTTACAAATCTCGAACAACCTTATATAACAGTTGTGGATACAACTCAACCGCTAGACACGCAATTATCAAAACTGATTTAATTTTTGTCTAGTTAACTTAGGGTTTAGCATTGCGCTTTACCCTAACAAAATTACAGTTTTCTCGTTTTCTCCTGACTCCTGGGCGGGGAAACCCCGCCCCTACTCCTGATTCCTAATATTATGGCACCAAAAAATAATCTACTAGGCAATATTTTCTCTTCCTCACCTAACTTTCTTTCTCAACTGTTATTTGGATTATTTTTATTTATTATCTCCAGAATTGCTAATGCTTCAGTTCCTCTCAGTCTATTCATAGCCATTATGGGTGGTGTCACCTTGGGGTGGTTCACATCTGTTAATGATAGTAATTCTGAACCTGCTACTGTCGCCTCTAATGATGGCATTGATGCTGGATTAAAATATTGGTTGTTTTTTATGATGGGCTGCCTTTTCCTCGGTTATTCAGCCCCTATGAGTATTATATTCGGTGCGATCGCTGGAGTTGGTGGAGGTTGGATTATTGGTTGGTGGAGAAGTGAGGAGGCCTTACAAACACAATTATCAGAGGAGATTGTGGAAGAAATAAATCCAGAACAGCCGAGTGAAAGAAGTGCAAAAAGACGCAAAAGAAAACCTACTCGGCGCTTCCGTCGGGACTCTGCAACTTTCAATTTTCGCTTTTGGGAAAAGTAATTAACAATTGATAATTAGGATTATAAAATTAAATTGTCTGATAGCGAAGCGTGGCGTTAGCCATTTCAGACAAAAAAATATTATACAATAATTTCACCGTCTTGCGATTTGTCCAGTAATCTGTGGTGTAGATTGACAAAAATAAATCTTCAATGACAACGCGACACAAAAAATGATAAGGTTAAGACCTTTAAAATACCTTATCGTTTATCAGTATGTCAGTCTCTATCACTATCTCTCAACTAGTTGAAGTTCTTATAGCTGAACCTGTGAATGTATCTGTATCTAGTTTAGCTCAGTTGGCTATTGGGATACAAACAGATACCCGCATTTTGCAACCAGGGGAAGTGTTTTTGGCTTTGCGAGGAGAAAAGTTTGACGGACATGATTTTGTACCCACAGCGATCGCTCAAGGAGCTATAGTTGCAATAGTTGATCGTCATTACGAAAATGCCGGTTTTCCGGTTTTGCGGGTTAAAGATACTTTAAAGGCATATCAACAAATTGCTAAATGGTGGCGCGAAAGCTTTGCTATTCCTGTCATTGGCATCACAGGTTCAGTCGGGAAAACCACAACTAAAGAATTAATTGCCGCAGTTTTAGCCACAAAAGGCAAAGTTCATAAAACCTACGGGAATTTTAATAATGAAATAGGTGTTCCCAGAACCCTGTTAGAAATGGGTAGAGAAAATGACTTTGCTGTGATCGAAATGGCGATGCGAGGCAGGGGACAAATTGCCGAATTGACAGAAATTGCTAAACCGACAATTGGGGTAATTACTAATGTAGGCACGGCGCATATTGAGTTACTTGGTTCAGAACAAGCCATTGCAGAAGCTAAATGTGAATTATTAGCAACCATGCCCAATGATAGTATTGCTATTCTTAATTATGATAATCCATTATTAATGGAAACGGCAGCGAGGTTCTGGCAGGGTAAAGTTATCAGTTATGGTTTTTCCGGTGGCGATATTCAAGGAATATTAACTGATAATCAAACTGTAGAAGTTGCCGGAAAGAATCTACCTTTACCTTTACCCGGTCGTCATAATGCTACTAATTTTTTAGCAGCTTTAGCAGTAGCCAAGGTATTAAAAATTGATTGGCAATTATTACAATCTGGTATTAAGGTAAATATGCCGACAGGTAGAAGTCAACGCTTCACTTTAGCTAATGATGTGGTGATTTTAGATGAAACCTATAATGCCGCCCCAGAAGCCATGTTAGCAGCTTTGCAGTTGTTAGCAGACACACCCGGAAAGCGAAAAATTGCGGTTTTAGGGGCAATGAAAGAACTAGGAGAAAGATCCCCAGAACTTCATCGAAAAGTTGGAGAAATGGTCAAAAATTTGCATCTGGATAGTTTATTGGTATTAGTTGATGGTCAAGATGCGGAAATTATTGCTAATAGTGCTGATAATATATCTTGCGAATGTTTCACAAATCATGCTGATTTGGTAACAAGATTAAAAACATTTATGCAAACAGGCGATCGCCTATTATTCAAAGCCGCCCATTCGGTGGGATTAGATCGAGTTGTTAACCAATTACGGGCAGAAATCACCAATTAAAAAGAGTTGAAAATTGTATTTTCAATATGTTGTCTATTTGCTATAGTTTAGACAAAACGAACTTAATTAAGTCGGCATTTTCTCGGAAATATAATCCATAGAAAACCACACTCTTTTGTAGAGATGTTGCATGGGACATCTCTAAGTAGGTTGGCGTTGAAAATTGTCGTTATAGCAAGGCAAGAGGTAACAGTAAAGAAGTTTCCAGCGATTTTACGGTAACTGTTCACAGTTTGATTTTATTGTGTTCACCTACTTACTATAGGACTCCTATTTGATTTTTGATAGCTTGCGTGGCGTAGCCATACAAGACTCAGTAGGTATCGGTTCTGTCTTTCTTCCAGTTAAGAGGATGTTTGAAAAGTTTCCGGCGATTAGAAATCGCTACTACACAAACAAAGTCCACCTGCGTGGACTAACGAAAAATCAAGGCTTTTGAACCCACGAAGGTGGGTTTCGTCTGTGTAGCTGCGACTTCTAGTCG